>JBFWNZ010000292.1:0-5078 GCA_050250795.1 Alphaproteobacteria bacterium
CGCGCGCTTTCTCAAGCCGCCTGCGCGGGGATGACACCGAGGGAAGAGGGGTCTTGCCTTTTTCTGCGAATGCGAATAGGACGCAGTTGCATATCTCTCGCCCGGCCATCGAAGGACCGACCCCGCATGCTGAAGAATCTGTGGTTCCAGTTGCACTGGCTGCTGGGGATCACCGCCGGGATCGTGCTGGCCGCGGTGGGGGTGACGGGGGGCATTCTGTCGTTCGAGGATCAGATCCTGCGGGCGATCAATCCCAGCGTGATGACGGTCGCGCCGCAGGGCGAGGCGCCCGGGCCGGCGGATTTGCTGGCGCGCATCCAGGCGGCCAATCCGGGCGAGACGGTGACCGCGCTGACTCTGTCGGCGGCGCCGGGCGATGCGGCGCGGGTGACCTTCGCACCCCCAGCCGGCCAGCAGGGCGGCGGGCGGGCGCGGGGCGTCACGCGCTATGCCGATCCCTATACCGGCGCGCTGCTGGGCGAGCCGCAGGGGCAGGGGTTCTTCCGCCTGACCATGCAGATCCATCGCTGGCTGGCGGCGGGCGATGTCGGCAAGCAGATCGTCGGCGCGTCCACCGTGGCGCTGATCGTGCTGGCGGCGAGCGGGCTTTATCTGCGCTGGCCGCGCACGGTGCTGACCTGGCGCAACTGGTTCCGCATCGACATGGCGCGCAAGGGCCGCAACTTCCTGTGGGAGCTGCATTCGGTGATCGGCACCTGGGTGCTGGTGCCGTATCTCATCATGTCGCTGACCGGGCTGTACTGGTCGTACGAGTGGTATCGCGGCGCGCTGTTCGACATCACCGGCACGCCGCGGCCGCAAGCCGGCGGCGGTCCCGGCGGCGGCGGGCAGGGCGGCGCTTCGGGCGGTGGGCGTCAGGCGCAGCCCTCCGGCCCCGCGATCGACATTGCGGGCGCCTGGGCGGTGTTCCAGGCGGAGGCGGGCGGCTATTCCACCGTCACCCTGCGGCTGCCGGCGCGGCCGGGCCAGCCCTACGAGTTCCGCTATCAGGAGCCGGACCCGCCGCATGAGCGGGCGAACAACACGCTGTCGGTGGACGCCGCCGGCACGGTGCGCGAGCACAGGCGCTATGCCGACCTGCCCACGGGGCAGAAGCTGATGGGCAGCATCTTCCCGCTGCATAGCGGCAGCTTCTTCGGCACGGCCGGGCTGATCGTCTTCATGCTGTCCAGCCTGCTGATGCCGCTGTTCGCGATCACCGGCTGGATGCTCTATCTCGACCGGCGGGCGCGCAAGCGGGCGGTGCGGGCGGCCCGGGTGGTGCCGAACGCTGCAGCGGGCGAGCCGGTGCTGATCGGCTTCGCCAGCCAGAGCGGCACGGCCGAGCGCATCGCCTGGCAGACCGCGGGCATGCTGCAGGCCGCCGGACTGCCGGTCGCGGTCAGCCCGCTGGGCCAGCTCGGCGTCGAGCGGCTGGCGGCGGCGGGGCGCGCGCTGTTCGTGGTCAGCACCTTCGGCGAGGGCGAGCCGCCGGACCTCGCCCGCGGCTTCGCGCGCCGGATGATGGGGGCGGACGGCAAGGGCGGGGCGTCCTTGGCGCGGCTGCGCTACGGGCTGCTGGCGCTGGGCGACCGGCAATATACGCGCTTCTGCGGCTTCGGGCAGGAGCTGGATGCCTGGCTGCGGCGCCAGGGCGCGCAGCCGCTGTTCGACCGCGTCCTTGTGGACGATACGGACGATGGCGCGCTGCGCCACTGGCAGGGGCATCTCGGCCTGCTGGCCGGGGTGCCGGACCTGCCGGACTGGACCCCGCCGGCCTATGACCGCTGGCGGCTGGCGGAGCGGCGGCTGCTCAACCCCGGCAGCGCCGGCTGGCCCTGCTACCATATCGAGCTGACGCCGCTGGAGGCGGGGGCCCTGTCCTGGCAGGCGGGCGATATCGCCGAGATCGGGCCAGAGAATGGGGCCGGGGAGGGGCTGCCGCATCGCGAATACTCCATCGCCTCGATCCCGGCCGACGGCGCGATCCATCTGCTGGTGCGCCGGATGCAGCGGCCGGACGGCACGCCGGGCCTGGGCTCGGGCTGGCTGACCGAAGGGGCGGCGCCGGGGGCGGAGATCGCGCTGCGCATCCGCCGCAACCCCGGTTTCCATGGACCCGACGATGGGCGGCCGCTGCTGCTGATCGGCAACGGCACCGGCATCGCCGGGCTGCGCGCGCATCTGAAGGCGCGGGTCAAGGCCGGGCATCGCCGCAACTGGCTGATCTTCGGCGAGCGCAACCGCGCCACCGACTTCTTCTATCGCGACGAGATCGAGGCCTGGCAGGCGGCGGGCGGCCTGGCGCGGCTCGACCTCGCCTTCTCGCGCGACCAGAACGCCAAGGTCTATGTCCAGGACCGGCTGATGCTGGCCGGCGACGTGCTGCGCGGCTGGGTGGACGAGGGCGCGTCGATCCTGGTCTGCGGCAGCCTGGAGGGCATGGCCCCGGCGGTCGATGCCGCGCTGGCCGGCCTGCTGGGGGCCGAGGCGGTGGAGGAATTGCGCGCGGCCGGGCGCTATCGCCGCGACGTGTATTGAGCCGACAATGAGGGAGGACTCGAATGCGACATCTGCTGAAGGCCACGGTGCTGGCCGGGCTGCTGCTGCCGGTGGCGGCGTCGGCGCATGATTTCCTGCTGAAGCCGGAGACGGCGACGGTGGCGGCGGGGGCGCCGCTCGGCGTGCAGGCGATGCTGACCGAGGTGTTCATGAAGGGCGACGTGATCCTGCCCGCCGACAAGACCGTGGTGACGGTGCGCGGCGGCGGGCAGTCGGCGACCGTGCCGATGCAGCCGGACGAAGGCGCCAAGGCGCTGCGGGGCACGGTGGCGGCGCCCTCGGGCGGCACGATCCTGCTGCTGGCGGAGCGCGCGGGCTACCGCTCCAAGACGCCGGAGGGCAACAAGCCGGTGCCCAAGACCGCGCCCGGCGCCAGCGACACGGTGCGCTCGGAATCCTTCGCCAAGGCGCTGGTCAATCTGGGCAGCGGCGACGACGGCTATGCCACGGCCGCCGGCACGCGGCTGGAGATCGTGCCGCTGAGCAACCCGGGCAAGCCCGGCGCGGACCGGACCACGCGCTTCAAGGTGCTGTTCGACGGCAAGCCGCTGGCGACCAAGGTGATCGCCACATATGACGGCTTCTCCGACAAGGAGGACGATGTGGCGGTCACGACCGAAAGCGGCGCCGACGGCACCGTCGCGGTCAAGACCGACACGCCCGGATTATGGCTGCTGCGCGCCGTGCACCGCTTCGACGAGCCGACCGAGCTGCACGACCGCTACGCCGCCGGCGCGACGCTGGTCTTTGCGGTCGAATGAGAGGGGTTGCACCCGCCCTTCGCAGGCGCAATATAGGAGCATCGATTGCAACAACGGAAAGGAGGTGATCCAGTGTCTCATTGTCATTTCGCGGCTCGCGCCGAGGCTTGGATCGTCGCCGTTGCGGAGGCCACCGCCTCCTGACGCTCCACGGCCCCGAGGGCCGACGCTGACAATGGAAAGGCCGCTCCGCAAGGGGCGGCCTTTCTGCTTAAGCCCGGTCTGTCTTGACGGGCATCCAGGCATGACGGACAAGCCTATCGCGTGCCGGAAAAGGCCCAAACCGGGCCGGGAGAACCTTCGTGGCGTCGATGGCCAACCGGGCGAAGCGATGACGATCCGACTGCCGGCGGTACTTCCGCTCGAATTCCGTCTGCTGTGCCTTGCTGCCCGGCCCGTGCAGGACCCGGCTGGGCTCGCGGCTGCGATCGCGGAAGGGCCGGATTGGGCAATCGTTCGCGACGGCGGCGCCCGTCATCGTATCGGCGCCCAGCTGCTGTCGGCGCTGCAACCCTTTGCCGGGCGGGTTCCGACGGCGATCCTCGACGATCTGCGCCGCCATGTGCGGGATACGGCGTTTCTGGCCCTCGCACACGCGGCGGAAACGGCGCGACTGGCCGCCGAATTTGCCGAAGCAGGCATACGCGTGCTCGTCCTCAAGGGCGTCGTGCTGTCCTCGCAACTGCATGGCGATTTCGTCAGCCGCGGGGCCGGGGACATCGATCTGCTGGTCGCGGCAGCGGATTTCTGGGCCGCCGATGGGCTTCTCCGCAAGGCCGGGTACGAACCCGTCGGCCCTGCCCTGTCCGAGGCGCGAAAGATCGCCGGCCAGCATGTCCTGCGCGATCTCACCTACCGCCGCGGCAATGTCATCGTCGAGCTGCATCAACGTCTCACCACCAACCCGCATGCCCTGCCGACCGATTTCGAGACTCTGTGGGCCGACCGCCGGACGGTCGCGGTGGCCGGCACTGCCGTGGCGACCCTGCCGGCGCGCTTTCTGCCGGTCTATCTGTGCGTTCATGGTGCGCTGCATTGCTGGCAGCGACTGCGGTGGCTGCTCGATCTGGGGTTGTTGCTGCGGGAACCGGGCGCTGAGGCCCGTATCGTTGCCGATGCCGCCGAACTGGGGCTGGCGAAACCGGTACGGCTCGCCGCGTCCCTCGCCTCCGGGCTGCTGATGTTGGGCGATGCCGCATGGACGCCCGCCGCGGAGCGGTTCTGCATGCGGTTCTACAAGGGCGACCGCTGGCGGATGATGCAGGAATCCAATCTCGCCGGATTCCGCCGCATGGCCTGGATGCTCGCGTATGGATACGGCCTGAAAGGGGCCTGGGCCTATGCCTGGACCGCTCTGGTCGCGGAACTGAGAAGCCCTGCCGACTGGGAGGTCCTGTCCCTGCCCGACCGGCTGATATGGCTCTATCCGGTCCTGCGTCCGGTGGGCTGGCTTCTGCGCAGGCTGCGTCGTCGCACGGGCGGGAGATAGGCGCGGCCTATCGGTCCAGAAGGTCGCGCATCGCGGCGATGAAGCCGGGCATGGTTGCCGAGAGGGCATAGCAGTCCCGGACGCGCCGCAGGCCGGCCTCGGACAACTTCTCCCAGCTTGCGGGCGTGCGCAGCAGGTCGATGACGGCATCCGAGATAGCCGCCGGTCGCCTTACATCGGCCAGAATGCCCGCCTTGCCGTCATCGAGGACCCAGACCGGCCCGCCCACGCCGCGGCCGGCAATAACCGGAACCCCGCGTGCCATG
>JBFWNZ010000293.1:0-5063 GCA_050250795.1 Alphaproteobacteria bacterium
TCCAGCGCTCGAACCAGAACACCTGCATCAACCACCGGCCGCTGGTGTCGGTGGGCGACGTGGTGTCGGCCGGCGACATCATCGCCGACGGCCCGTCCACCGAGTTCGGCGAACTGGCGCTGGGCCGCAACGTGCTCGTCGCGTTCATGCCGTGGAACGGCTACAACTTCGAGGACTCGATCCTGATCTCCGAGCGGATCGTGCGCGACGACGTCTTCACCTCGATCCATATCGAGGAATTCGAGGTGATGGCGCGCGACACGAAGCTCGGCCAGGAGGAAATCACGCGCGACATTCCGAATGTCGGCGAAGAGGCCCTGAAGAACCTGGACGAGGCGGGCATCGTCTATATCGGCGCCGAGGTGAATGCGGGCGACATCCTGGTCGGCAAGGTGACGCCGAAGGGCGAGTCGCCGATGACGCCGGAAGAGAAGCTGCTGCGCGCGATCTTCGGCGAAAAGGCCTCGGATGTCCGCGACACCTCGCTGCGCGTGCCGCCGGGCGTGACGGGCACGGTCGTCGAGGTGCGGGTGTTCTCGCGCCGCGGCGTCGACAAGGACGAGCGCGCGCTCGCCATCGAACGCGCCGAGATCGAACGCCTAGCCAAGGACCGCGACGACGAGCGCGCCATCGTCGAGCGCTCGGTCAACGACCGCGTCAAGGAGCGGTTGCTGAACCAGACCGCGGTGAGCGGCCCGAAGGGGCTGGAGTCCGGGAAGAAGATCACCGAAGCGGTGCTGGCCGACTACACGCCCGGCCAGTGGCGCCAGATCGTCGTCAAGGCCGAGAAGGTCAACGACGAACTGGAGGCTCTGAAGCGGCATTTCGACGACTCGGTCAAGGCACTTGAAGCCCGCTTCGAGGACAAGGTCGAGAAGCTGCAGCGCGGCGACGAACTGCCGCCGGGCGTGATGAAGATGGTCAAGGTGTTCGTCGCGGTGAAGCGCAAGCTGCAGCCGGGCGACAAGATGGCCGGCCGCCACGGCAACAAGGGCGTCATTTCCAAGATCGTTCCGGTCGAGGACATGCCCTATCTGGAGAACGGCACCTCGGTCGATATCGTTCTGAACCCGCTGGGCGTGCCGAGCCGCATGAATGTCGGGCAGATTCTCGAAACGCATCTCGGCTGGGCCTGTGCCGGCATGGGGCTGCAGATCGGGGCGGCGCTCGACAAGGTGCGGCATAACGGACAGGATGCGGCGCCGGTGCGTGCCGCCCTGGAGAAGGCTTACGGCCAGGCCGTGTACCAGGAAGAGTTCGCCGAGCTGTCCGACACCGACGTGGTCCGGTCCGCGGAGACGGTGCGCCGCGGCGTGCCGATCGCAACGCCGGTGTTCGACGGCGCCCGCGAGCAGGACATCGCCGAGATGCTGGTCGAGGCCGGCTTCGACGCCTCGGGGCAGGTGCGGCTGCGCGACGGCCGGACGGGCGAGATTTTCGACCGCCCGGTCACCGTGGGCTATATCTACATGCTCAAGCTGCACCATCTGGTGGACGACAAGATCCACGCACGCTCCATCGGCCCATACAGCCTGGTCACCCAGCAGCCGCTGGGCGGCAAGGCGCAGTTCGGCGGCCAGCGCTTCGGCGAAATGGAGGTCTGGGCCCTGGAAGCCTACGGCGCGGCGTATACCTTGCAAGAGATGCTGACCGTGAAGTCCGACGACGTGTCGGGCCGCACCAAGGTCTATGAGGCCATTGTGCGCGGCGACGACACCTTCGAGGCGGGCATTCCGGAATCCTTCAACGTTCTGGTGAAGGAACTCCGGTCTCTCGGCCTCAACGTGCAACTGGTCCAGGAGCAGTGATGCTCCGCCAGATCGCGGCAAGCAGTCACCGTTAGCGAACCGGTTCCGGCAGCCGCGGCCCGTCGGGCGGCGGGCCGGAACCGCGAAGGAGAGTCTCGATGAACGAGTTGATGAACTTCTTCGGCCAGCCGAGCGGCCCGCAGAGCTTCGACAAGATCCGGATCTCGATCGCGAGCCCGGACCAGATCCGCTCGTGGTCCTTCGGCGAGATCAAGAAGCCCGAAACCATCAACTACCGGACCTTCAAGCCGGAGCGCGACGGCCTGTTCTGCGCCCGCATCTTCGGTCCGATCAAGGACTACGAGTGCCTCTGCGGCAAGTACAAGCGCATGAAGTATCGCGGCATCATCTGCGAGAAGTGCGGCGTGGAGGTGACGCTGTCGAAGGTGCGGCGCGAGCGCATGGGCCATATCGAGCTGGCCTCGCCGGTCGCGCATATCTGGTTCCTGAAGTCGCTGCCGAGCCGTATCGGCCTGCTGCTGGACATGACGCTCAAGGAACTTGAGCGCATCCTGTATTTCGAGAACTACGTCGTCATCGAGCCGGGCCTGACGCCGCTGAAGATGCAGCAGCTGCTGTCCGAGGACGAGTATTACGACGCGCAGGATCAGTACGGCGAAGAGAACTTCACCGCCAAGATCGGCGCCGAGGCCCTTCAGGACATGCTGAAGGCGATCGACCTGGACGACGAACTGGTGCGCATCCGGGACGATCTGGCGGAGACCAATTCGGAAGCGAAGCGCAAGAAGCTGGTCAAGCGCCTCAAGCTGGTCGAGGCGTTCATCGAGTCGAACACGCGGCCCGAATGGATGATCATGACGGTCGTGCCGGTGATCCCGCCCGAGCTGCGCCCGCTGGTGCCGCTGGATGGCGGCCGGTTCGCGACCTCCGACCTGAACGACCTGTACCGCCGCGTCATCAACCGCAACAACCGCCTGAAGCGGCTGATCGAGCTGCGTGCGCCGGACATCATCGTGCGCAACGAGAAGCGCATGCTGCAGGAGGCGGTGGACGCGCTGTTCGACAACGGCCGCCGCGGCCGCGTCATCACCGGTGCCAACAAGCGCCCGCTGAAGTCGCTCAGCGACATGCTGAAGGGCAAGCAGGGCCGGTTCCGCCAGAACCTGCTGGGCAAGCGCGTCGACTATTCCGGCCGCTCGGTCATCGTGGTGGGGCCGGAACTCAAGCTGCATGAATGCGGCCTGCCGAAGAAGATGGCGCTCGAGCTGTTCAAGCCGTTCATCTATTCCAAGCTCGAACTCTACGGAATGGCCTCGACGATCAAGGCCGCCAAGCGGATGGTCGAGAAGGAGCGTCCCGAGGTGTGGGACATCCTGGAGGAGGTGATCCGCGAGCATCCGGTGCTGCTGAACCGCGCACCGACGCTGCATCGCCTGGGCATTCAGGCCTTCGAACCGAAGCTGATCGAGGGTAAGGCGATCCAGCTTCATCCGCTGGTCTGCGCCGCCTTCAACGCCGATTTCGACGGCGACCAGATGGCCGTGCATGTCCCGCTGTCGCTCGAGGCGCAGCTGGAAGCGCGCGTCCTGATGATGTCGACGAACAACATCCTGTCACCTGCCAACGGCAAGCCGATCATCGTGCCCAGCCAGGACATCGTCCTCGGCCTGTACTACATGACGGCGGAGCGGCCGGGTCTGGTCGGCGAGGCGGTGTCGATCGATTCCGAGGCCGCGCTGGCCGCCGGCCTCGAAAGCCTGGACCTCGTCCTGCGCGACGGCAAGGACCCGAGCAAGCTCGTGACCGCGCCGGATTCGGCGACGGCGTTCGCCGGCCTCAAGGATGGCCGCTACACGGCGCATCAGCTGCCGCGCTTCGCGGATATCGGCGAGATCCAGCATGCGCTGTCGGCCAAGGCGATCACGCTGCACACGCCGATGAAGGCGCGCTATCGCACGGTCGACGAGAATGGCGAGCCGATCACGATCAAGGTCGTGACGACGCCGGGCCGCATGATCCTGGCCGAGATCCTGCCGCGGCATCCGAACGTGCCGTTCCAGCTGATCAACCGGGCCCTGACCAAGCGCGAGATCACCAACGTCATCGACGTGGTCTATCGCCATTGCGGTCAGAAGGAGACCTGCATCTTCGCCGACCGGATGATGAATGTGGGTTTCACCCAGGCCTGCGTCGCCGGCCTGTCCTTCGGCAAGGACGACCTGATCGTTCCGGACGCCAAGCACGAGCTGATCACCGAGGCGCAGGAGAGCGTCAAGGAGTACGAGCAGCAGTATCTGGACGGCCTGATCACCAAGGGTGAGAAGTACAACAAGGTCGTCGATGTGTGGTCGACCTGCACCGACCGCGTGGCCGAAGAGATGATGAAGGTCATGCAGGCGGGTCGCGAGGGGGCGATCAACTCGGTCTACATGATGGCCGATTCCGGCGCCCGCGGTTCGGCGGCGCAGATCAAGCAGCTGGCCGGCATGCGCGGCCTGATGGCGAAGCCGTCGGGCGAGATCATCGAGACGCCGATCATCTCCAACTTCAAGGAGGGGCTGACGGTTCTCGAATACTTCAACTCGACCCATGGCGCCCGCAAGGGCCTTGCCGATACGGCGCTCAAGACGGCCAACTCGGGCTATCTGACGCGGCGTCTGGTCGATGTGGCGCAGGATTGCATCGTTATCGAGGACGATTGCGGCACCGAGAACGGTCTGACCATGCGCGCCGTGATCGAGGGCGGCGAGGTGATCGAGCCGCTGCTCGACCGCATCATCGGCCGCTGCGCCGCGAAGTCGGTGGTCGATCCGCTGTCGGGCGAGGTCATCGTCGAGGCGGGCGACCTGATCACCGAGACCGATGCCGACGCCATCGAATCGGCGGGGGTCGATGCGGTGCTGGTGCGCTCGGCGCTGACCTGCGACACCAAGCGCGGGATTTGCGCCCGGTGCTACGGACGCGACCTTGCGCGCGGCACGACGGTGAATATCGGCGAGGCCGTGGGCGTGATCGCGGCGCAGTCGATCGGCGAGCCGGGCACGCAGCTGACGATGCGCACCTTCCACATCGGCGGCGCCGCCCAGCGCGGTGCCGAGCAGTCGAGCGTGGAGGCAAGCATCGACGGCACGATGGAGCTGTCGAACCGCAACGTCGTCCTCGACTCCGGCGGCCGGCCCGTGGTCATGGGCCGGAATACCGAGCTTGTGCTGAAGGACGAGCAGGGCCGCGAGCGGGCGCGCTACCGGGTGCCGTATGGCGCGCGTCTCAGCGCGGACGACGGTGCGAAGGTTC
>JBFWNZ010000294.1:0-4988 GCA_050250795.1 Alphaproteobacteria bacterium
AATCCAAAGAGGTGCTCAAGGGCACAGCCTGGGCGCTCGGCATGCCGGTCATTATTCTGGGCGGGATCTACTCTGGCGTCTTCACAGCGACAGAGGCGGCCGCCGTCAGCGTGGTCTATGCGCTGTTTGTCGAAGCCGCGGTCTTCCGCGCGCTGTCGGCGCAACGCTTCATGCATATCGCCCAGCGTACCGCGGTGATGACCTCGGTGATCTTCATGCTGCTCGCGCTTGGCAGCATCATCGCGTATTTCGTCATCATATCCGGCCTGCCTGGGACTATCGTTGCTTTCGCCCGGGATGTCGGTGCGGGTCCTTACACCTTCCTCATGATCGTTAATGTGGTTCTGATCATCGCCGGCATGTTCATCGATCCTGGCACGACCCAGATCATCCTGGTGCCCGTCCTGTTCCCGGTGGCGACTTCACTTGGGATTGATCCCGTCCACTTCGGGTTGGTCATTGGCCTCAACGTATGTCTGGCGATGATTACCCCGCCATTCGGTCTCGATATCTTTGTCGCCGCATCCACGCTCAATAAGTCGGTGTCCGAGATTATCGCTGGCGTCTTCCCCTATGTGATCGTGAATATTCTGGTTCTCATCCTGATCACGTACATGCCGTCAGTGGTGACATTCCTGCCCAATCTGATCTGGGGCGCGCGATAGCGCTGGGGCAAGCCGGTTGCAAGGGCCATTTCCACCTTACGAGAAAGAACTGAAGAGGAAACGACAATGTCAAATCAACGTATGCGCAGCGGCGGCCGGATGGTGGTGGATTCGTTCCTCCAACATGGTGTCGAGCAGGTCTTTTGCGTGCCCGGCGAGAGCTACCTGGATATCCTTGATGCGTTGGTTGACGTGTCCAACCGCATCACGCTCGTCAGTGCGCGCCAGGAAGGTGGCGCGGCCTATATGGCCGAAGCCTATGGCAAGCTGACCGGCAAGCCCGGCGTGTGTCTGGTCACGCGCAGCCCCGGTGCCTGTAACGCGTCGATCGCCATCCATACAGCTTATCAGGACGGTTCGCCCATGGTCGTTCTTGTGGGCCAGATCCGGCGGAATTTCTGGGGCCGCGGCTCGTTCCAGGAAATCGACTACGTCCCGATGTTCTCGCCAATGACCAAGTGGGTCGCTCAGGTCGAGCGTACAGAAGATTTGCCGTATTACATGGCTCAGGCGTTCCGTATCGCGCAGGAAGGTCGCCCGGGGCCCGTTGTGCTCGCGCTGCCGGAAGACATGCTCGCGGCGATGTCGGGGGCGGCCGACATGCCCGTGCAGGAGCCCGCGCGGGTCGCCCCGGATGCCGACAAGATGAGCCAGATGGCGGACATGCTTGCCAAGGCGGAGCGCCCGATGATCTATGTCGGTGGCGCTGGCTGGACGCCGGAAGGCAAGAAGGGCATCGAGGAATTTGCGGCCGCGCATCAGATTCCAGTCTGTGTCGGATTCCGGCGTCTCGATGCATTCAACCACGATCACCCAAATTTTGCCGGCGAGATGGGCCCGCCCGCTGCGCCTGATCTCGTCAAGCGGATGAAGGAGGCGGACGTCGTCCTCGTGGTCGGCACGCGGCTCGGCGAGCACGCCACGCAAGGCTACACCTTGTTCGACTGGCCCGATCCCAAACAAAAGCTCATCCATGTCTTGCAGGATGCGCGGGACTTCGGCCGGGTCTTCCATCCGGCGCTCGCGATCCAGGCCGACCTCAACAAGTTCGTGGCTGCGGCCAATGCTCTGCCGACGAGCACGAACGCCGCGCGCGATGCACGCGTGAAGCAGGCGCGGAAGGAATATGAGGCCAATCTCGATCCCTCGAACTCGCCGAAAGGCAAGGTCGATCTCGGTCAATGCATGCTTGAGCTCAACGACCTCATGACTGACGATGCGATTGTCACGGGCGATGCCGGCCACCACACGGGCTGGTTCCAACGTTTCATGAAGTTCAGCGGTCGGCGGCGTTTCATGGGGCCGGTTTCCGGTGCGATGGGCTACGCGGTGCCCGCTGCTGTCATGGCGAAGATCGTGGATCCAAAGCGCATGGCGATTGGTCTGGTCGGTGACGGAGGGTTCGGCATGACCGGCAACGAAGTGTCGACGGCAATTGCGCACAACGTCGCGCCGATCATCATCGTCTTCAATAACGGCATGCTTGGTTCCATTCGTGCGTGGCAGGAGCTCAGCTATCCGGGCCGTGTGTCCGGGACTGGTCTGGTCAATCCGGACTATGTACAGCTCATGAAGGCGCATGGTGCCTTCGGCATCACCGTTCGAGCCACGGAAGAGTTTGCGCCGGCTTTCAGGGCAGCTCAGGCGTCCGGGAAGTTTGCTGTGATCGACCTCTACATGGATCCGGAGCAGATCACGACGCGCATCACGCTCTCCGGCATGCGCGAGGCGTCGTTGCGTCGCAAAGCCGAACGGGAAAAGTCCGGCGCCTGATCTTTCCGCCTCGATGATCCGATCCGCTTGGAACCCGGGCGGATCGGATCGCCATCGGAAGTGACAGGCATCGCATGGCAGCCAGATCGCCCATGCCCCGTAAACGTGAAGCACGTGAAAACAGTGGCCGATATATCGAATTCCACCTCGCAAACGGACCGCGTTGTTCCGTTAACAGGAAACGCACGTCGCATCGGCCTGATTGGCGTCGGCGCTATCGGGCACGAAGTGATGCAGATATTTCGCACGGAAAGGGCATCTGTCGATATCGTTGCGCTCGCTCGGCGTGCGATAGCGCTCGCCGACATCGAGCAATGCGTGTACAACAATCTGGATTTAATCGCCGCTCGTCCGGACATCGTGATAGAAGCGGCGGGCCATAGCGCCGTTGCCGAGCACGTCGTACCGGTCCTGCGCGCCGGCATTCCTGTCGTGCTTGCTTCGATCGGTGCCTTGGCGGACGATGTATTGCGCCAGGACGTGATGCAGGCTGCCCAAGCGGGCAAGACCAATCTGATCTTTCCGAGTGGCGCCATCGGCGCGCTGGATTACATTCGCGCCGTTTCGCATCTCACCGGGCTGCGGATCCGCTACTGCTCGCGCAAGCCGGTAGCGGCGTGGAAAGATGAGCTGATGTCACGTGGATTGACACTCGATACGATCGGTAGCGAAGTCGTTCTTTTCGAGGGTGCTGCTCGTGAAGCTGCGCTGCTATTCCCGCAAAACCTGAATGTCGCCATGTCATTGGCTTTGGCGGGGCCCGGTATCGAAGGGGTCGAGGTTCGTGTCGTTGCGGATCCGAATGTAACTGCCAATACCCACGAAATCGAGGTCGAGAGCGCCGCCGGCCGCGCCGCGCTCATCTTCAATAACTTGCCCTCCGCCGAGAACCCTAAAACGTCGGCTTTGACAGCGCTCAGCATCGTTCATGCGGTCCGTGAGCATTTTGCAATACGCGGGTTCTCGGCCGATGAAGCTGAATAATTGAGGTATCAGATGTCTGTTATACCGGAAATCTCATCCTTTTTAGGCGGCGAAGAGGTGCATGGCACCTCGGCATTCGACTTTGTGCGCCCCCAGGACGGCAAGCTCGTCGCCAGGATCGTCGAGTCGGGCGAAGGAGGGGTGGAAGCCGCCGCCAGCGCAGCGTCGGCCGCTTTTGCGGCGCATCGCAAGTCGACCGTTCAACAGCGGATCGCCTGGTTGCGACAGGCTGCCGCCGCCCTCGCGGCGGACGGCGATGCTATCGCGCAACTCATCTGCGAGGATATCGGCAAGCCAATTCGCAGCTGCAAATTCGAGGTCAAGCGCGGCGGCGAGTTTCTCGATGCCTGCGCTTCGGCGCTGCCATTTCTCAACGGGGAAACGCTCCCGCTCGATGCGACTGCTCCGGGAGCCGGACATTATGGACTTACGCGCCATGTTCCCTATGGGGTCGTTGCCGGCATCACGCCGTTTAATGCACCGGTCAACCTGCTTGTGCAGAAGGTTGGCCCGGCTGTGGCCGCGGGTAATGCCATTATCATCAAGCCGGCTCCAGCGGGCACGCGTGTGGCGTTGGCGCTGGCCCGATCCTTTCAAAATGCTGGGTGGCCGCCCGGTCTGTTCACGGTTCTGACGGGCGACAAAGTAACAGCTACAGCGCTGGTCTCGCACCGCGATGTGCGCGCGGTCTCATTCACCGGGAGCACGGCCGGCGGCGACGCGCTGGCGCGTGCGGCGGGAGCAAAGAAGTTCGTTGCCGAACTCGGATCGAATGCCGCGAACGTCGTATTCGCCGATGCCGATATCGAAGACGCGGCAAAGCGGATCGCAGCCGCGGCCTTCGAAGCGAGCGGCCAGCAGTGTATTTCGGCGCAGCGAATTCTCGTCGAACGCGCGGGGCTGGATGCGTTCGCGTCAGCATTTGCGCGAGCGGCGAGGGCGATGAAAGTCGGCCGAGCCGACGATCCGGCGACCGATCTCGGACCGATGGTCAATAAAGCGTCGGCTGATCGCGTCATGGCGATGTGCGCCGATGCCATCGCGCGCGGCGCATCTTATGTTCTTGAACCCATGCAGGACGGGGCGACCGTTTCACCAGGCGTCCTGCGCGATGTTTCCTTCCAGGCCAAGCTTTGGAAAGACGAGGTTTTCGGGCCGATCGCACTCATCGCTCCATTCGATAGCGTGAACGAAGCGCTCAACCTCGCAAACGATTCGCCCTTCGGTCTGCAAGGTTCGGTATTTACCCGGGATCTTGGCACGGCATTCCGCTTCGTCGAGGATTTTGATGTCGGTGCGATGTGGGTCAACGAAGCAAGCCGTTTCCGTCTCGATCTCTATCCATTTGGCGGCGTCAAGGCGAGCGGCGTTGGCCGTGAGGGGGTGCGCTACGCGATCGAGGAGTTCTCGCAAGTCAAATTCATCGGCATCAAGCCGTGACGATGCGTCCCATGTTTAAGTTAGAATACTGATCACTAAAGTCGGGAAGCAGAAGGACGATACGAGATGGCCACGATCAAGGGCTTGGACCACTGGGCGATCCTAACCGGCAACGAACAGAAGTGC
>JBFWNZ010000295.1:0-4934 GCA_050250795.1 Alphaproteobacteria bacterium
CGACAGACCGCCGCCGGTCACGGTGCAATGCACGTCGTACTGGTTCTCGCGATTGGCGGTACGGAAGGGCTGCTTGATGACCATCTGCAGCACCGGACGCGCGAAATACGCGTCGGCGTCGCGGCCATTCACCAGCACCCGGCCCGAGCCCGGACGCAGCCAGACCCGCGCCACCGCATTCTTGCGGCGGCCGGTCGCATAGGCGCGACCGAACTCGTCGAGCTGCGGCTCGCGCCCCGTTGCCTCGTCCACCGGCATCGCACGGCCGGCCGGGGACCGCTCCACCGCCGGGGCCGGGCGCGACGCCGCCTGCTGCGCCGCCTGCAAGGCCGCGGCCAGAGCCGTCGGCCGATCGCTGTTACCGCTCTTGGTCTCGTCCGCCATCGTCAGGCGCTCCGCTTGTTCTTCGGGTTCATGGCGGCGATATCCAGTGGCTTGGGCTGCTGTGCCGCATGCGGATGCTCGCCACCCGCATAGACCCGGAGGTTCGAAAACTGCTGCCGGCCGAGCGGGCCGCGTGGGATCATCCGCTCCACCGCCTTTTCGATTACCCGCTGGGGAAACCGGCCGTCGAGGATCTGGGCCGCCGTCCGGTCCTTGATGCCGCCCGGATAGCCGGTGTGCCAGTAATAGTGCTTGTCCTCGCGCTTGCGGCCGGTCAGGCGAACCTTCTCGGCATTGATCACGATGACGTTGTCGCCGCAATCGACATGCGGCGTATAGCCGGCCTTGTGCTTGCCGCGCAGGATCTTGGCGATCTCCACGGCCATGCGGCCGAGTACCAGCCCGTCGGCATCGACGACGAACCAGGTCTTCTCGACCTCGGCGGGCTTCATCGAATAGGTCTTCATGGCAATCTGCCCTCGCACCGCTTGTCCGGCATCCTGCCGGCAGCGGCGTCAACGATTTTCGGCAGCGCCGGAACGGAAATGGAGAGTCCGGCGCGATGGCGGCGGAGTATGCCAAATCGCGCGCGCCAGTCAACACCGATTTTCGCGGCTTTGCAGCGAAAACATCAATGAAATCAACGGTCAATTTTTGAGGTATTATAATACCGCTATTTGCGGCGGTCGCCGGGCGCATGGCAAACGCCGCGCGATGAACTATGATCGACCCCGAACGGTATCCTTTCGGCCAGGAGGGCCGACCGATGACCATCGACTCGCGCCGCGCCTCCGACCATGGAACGCCCCGCCCCGTCCTGCGGCGGGACATGGACGGCGTCGCGACCCTCACCCTCAACCGCCCCGATGCGCGCAACGCCCTGTCGCTGGCGACGATGGCCGCCTTGCAGGCCGAACTGGACCGGATCGCCGTCGACCCCGCGGTGCGTGCCGTCGTGCTCGCCGGTGCCGGAAGCGCCTTCTGTGCCGGGCACGATCTGAAGGAAATGCGGGCCAATCCGGATCGCGCATTCTATGAGCGGACATTCTCCACCTGCTCGCGGCTGATGATGTCGCTGATGATCCTGCCGCAGCCGGTGATCGCGCGGGTCCACGGCATCGCGACGGCTGCCGGCTGCCAGCTCGTGGCCACGGCCGACCTCGCAATCGCGTCGACCGCGGCGCGCTTTGCCACGCCGGGCGTGCAGATCGGCCTGTTCTGCTCGACGCCGATGGTGGCGCTCAGCCGCAATGTCGGCCGCAAGGCGGCAATGGAGATGCTGCTGCTGGGCGATCCCGTGTCCGCCGAACGGGCGCTCGAGATCGGCCTTGTCAACGCGGTGGTACCGCCGGAGGACCTGGACGGCGCCGTTGCCCGCATGACCGCGCGGCTGACCGCCAAGTCGCCGCTGACCCTGCGTATCGGCAAGGAAGCCTTCTATCGCCAGATCGAGGCGGCGACGGTACAGGCCTATGACCTGTGCAGCCGCGCGATGACCGAGAACATGCTGGCCCAGGATGCGGCCGAGGGCATCGATGCCTTTCTGGAGAAACGCGAACCGAAATGGTCGGGAAGCTGATGAATCACGATCGCTACGACGATTCCTACATCCTTGATATTCTGCGGAAAACCCGCACCATTGCCATGGTCGGCGCGAGCGACAACTGGAACCGCCCCAGTTATTTCGCCATGAAATACCTGCAACAGAAGGGCTACCGGGTCGTCCCCGTCAATCCGCGGCTGACCGGCAAGACGATCCTGGGCGAAAAGGTCCATGACAATCTGAGCGAGATTCCCGAGCGGATTGATATGGTTGATATTTTCAGGAATTCGGATGCGGCGGGACCGATCGTGGACGAAGCCATCGCCGCGTCCGCGCGCTTCGTGTGGATGCAGCTTGGCGTGCGCAACGATGCCGCCGCCGCCCGCGCCGAAGCCGCAGGGCTGGCGGTGGTCATGGATCGCTGCCCCAAGATCGAATTTGCCCGGCTGCATGGCGAGTTGAGCTGGCACGGCATCAATTCCGGCGTCATTTCCAGCCGACGCCGTCCTCTCGCCATGGCGGGGGGCCCGCGATGAGCGCGCGTCGGCCGGGTATCGAGACCCAGGCGATTCACGCCGGCGGATCGCCCGATCCGACCACGGGTGCACGGCAGGTGCCGATCTATCAGACCACCTCCTACGTCTTCGACGACGCGGACCACGCGGCCTCGCTGTTCAACCTGCAGCTTCCGGGCTTCATCTATTCGCGCCTGACCAATCCGACCGTCTCGGCGCTGGAGGAGCGGATCGCGACCCTTGAGGGCGGTCGCGGCGCCGTCGCGACCGCTTCGGGCCACGCGGCGCAGATCCTGGCGCTGTTCCCGCTGATGCAGCCGGGCGACAATATCGTCGCATCGTCAAAGCTTTACGGCGGCTCCTTGAATCAGATGGCGCACAGCTACCGCAAGTTCGGCTGGGGCGCCCGCTTCGTCGATCCCGACGATATCGATGGCATCCGCGCCGCCATCGACGAGCGTACCCGCGCCGTCTTCATCGAAAGCCTCGCCAACCCCGGCGGCGTGGTCGTCGATATCGAGGCGGTGGCGTCAGCGGCCCATGATGCCGGCATCCCGCTGGTGGTCGACAACACGCTCGCCACGCCGGTGCTGTGCCGCCCCTTCGACTGGGGGGCCGACGTCGTCGTGCATTCGACCACGAAGTTCCTGTCGGGCAACGGCACCGCCGTCGGCGGCGCCGCGGTGGATTCCGGCAAGTTCGACTGGTTCCGCAACGACAAGTTCCCCAGCCTGACCAAGCCCGCGCCGGAATATCACGGCCTGACCTTCGCCGAGACCTTCGGCGACCTCGCCTTCACCATGTACGGGCATGCCATCGGCCTGCGCGACCTGGGCGCCTGCCAGTCGCCGCAGAACGCCTTCCTGACGCTGCTGGGGATCGAGACGCTGCCGCTGCGCATGGAGCGCCACTGCGCCAATGCAGCGGCCGTCGCGCGCTTCCTGGCCGATCATCCGGCGGTGGCCTGGGTGTCCTATGCCGGACTGACCGGCGACCGCTACCACGCATTGGCCCGGAAGTACCTGCCGAAGGGCGCGGGGGCGGTGTTCACCTTCGGCCTCAAGGGCGGCTATGCCGCCGGCGTGGAACTGGTGCAGTCGGTAGAGATGATCAGCCATCTCGCCAATATCGGCGACACGCGCAGCCTCATCATCCATCCGGCCTCGACCACGCACCGCCAGTTGACGCCGGAGCAGCAGGCCGCCTGCGGCGCCGGACCCGAGGTGGTGCGGCTGTCCGTCGGCATCGAGACCCTCGACGATATCCTGGCCGATCTGGAGCAGGCGCTGCGGCGCAGCGAGGCCGCGGCAGCAGCGGCGGAATAAACGCACTGCGACCACTTGTCGCAGGCACGATGCGGCCCATATCGCTCTCACCGCACTCGCTGCCGCAGGCCGCGGGTGCTCCAACCCGGCCGGGGGGCTGGGCGCCATCCGGCGACGACTTCCGGCCGACAACGGTGAGGAACAGCCGATGTCGACGGTACGGGATATCCTGAACGGCAAGGACGACAACGCGGTCGTAACCATCCGGCCGGAGCAGACGGTCGCAGAGGCCGCCGGCGTGCTGCATGCGCATCGCATCGGCGCCGCGCTGGTGTCCAGCCAGGGCAAGATCGCCGGCATCCTGTCCGAGCGGGATATCGTCCGCGGCATCGCCAAGAGCGGCTGCGGCTGCCTGGACGAACCCGTCAGCAGCCTGATGACCCGCCTCCTCGTCACCTGCGGGCCGGACGACGACCTGCCGTCGCTGATGGAGCTGATGACCGACCGGCGGGTGCGCCACATTCCCGTGATGGCCGAAGGCCGGCTGCAAGGCATCGTGTCCATCGGCGATGTCGTGAAGTCGCGGATCGCCGAGATCGAGTTCGAGAGCGCGGAAATGCGCCGTTACATCGCAACCGGCTGAGCCCGCTATTCGGCCGGCATCTCCGAAGGCTGCGGTGCTTCCGCGGCAGGCAGCGCCAGCAGCAGCAGCGCCACCAGCCCGGTCGCCGTCGCAATGCCGGCGAACAGCCAGACGAATTCGCCCGTGATCTCGCGCACCAGCGAGATCAAAAGGATCGCGACCGGCCCCGCCAGGAAGGACAGCACGAACTTCACGCCGAAGACGAGCCCGCGATGCCGCTCCGGCGTGAAGCGGTAGAGCATCATGTTTTCCGCAGGCAGCGCGGCGACGTTGATCATCACCGACAGCGCCGCGAAGGCGACGACGCTGAGATCGAAGGCGAAGGCGATGGCCAGCATCATCGCCGTCTGACCGAACCAGCAGGCGAGATAGACCGGCTTCAGCGGGAACCGGTCGGCCAGATGACCGCCGACAAGCTGAATCACCCCGCCCAGGGCAAAGACAAGGGCGAACAGGTTGCCGGCGGCCTGCGGCCCTGCGCCGAACACGTCGCTCAGCCGCTGCTGACACTCCTTCGGCAATGCCGTCTGGAGCGTGGTGTAGACGATCCCGCCGATGACGATCGCCACGTTCATGATCAGCAG
>JBFWNZ010000296.1:0-4934 GCA_050250795.1 Alphaproteobacteria bacterium
GGTTCGTGTTTCGAGCACATCGCCGATCTGTGCCGGTAGCTGATGGAAGTGGCCGGGCGCATATCCGACAATTCCCGCGATCCCGATTCCAGGGATGTCGAACTGTTGAAGCCGCTCTCCGATGCGATTCTCGTCGGGTTCAATCCCGACAAGCAAGGTGCCGCCATCGCCAACGAGATCATCAGCATGGTGCGGAACTATGCGAACAAAAAGAAGAACGGGGCCATGAAATTGCGTGGCAGTGTCATATAATCATGGCTCAGAGTTCGGCTTGACGGGGTCGTCTCCGGATCGGATGGCCGCCGTCGGGATCAGGCAACGCCCGAGCAGATGAGAGAGGCGAGGTGAACAGCAGTTCACGCAACGGTGCGGTCGGAAGACCGGCATCGGCGTCCGGTGGGGGTATCGAACCGCGTAATCGCGAGCGCATCGAGATCGCGTTCGCCGATCCGCAGAGGGAAATCCGCTACGTCCTTCGCAGTACGGTCGTACGGCACGGCTATCGCGAAGTGCAAGAATACGCCCGAACGCCGACTCTCAAGGCCGCGCTGGTACAGCGGACGCCGGACCTGATCATCATCGATGCGGAACTGCCCGAAGGCGACGCGTGCCAGTTGATCTCCGATATCCGGGCCAACAAAATCTGCGACAATCCGTTCGTCCCGGTCATCATCACGGCGTGGCAGCCGAGTGCCGACATGGTGCGGCGGATGGTGAATTCCGGCGCCGACGATCTGCTGGTCAAGCCGATCTCGCCCGCCTTCCTGCTGCAGCGCATCGAAGTGCTGGCGGGAGCGCGCAAGCCCTTCGTGGTGACGAGCGACTATATCGGACCCGACCGCCGCAAGGATGTCAGCCGCGGCGACGGCGGCGTTCCCCTGTTCGATGTGCCGAATACGTTGCAGGCCAAGGCACGCGGCCAGTTCGTCGACCCCATCGAATTGTCGCAGGATGTCGCGGCCGCGTTGCTCGCGATCAACGATCAGCGATTGAAGCGCAATGCCTTTCAGATCGCCTTTGCGGTCGGCATCATTCTGGGCGCCTATCGGGAGCAGCGCTTGGGGGCGGAACTGCTTGAGTTCATCGAGCAGTTGATCCGCGTGGCGGTGGATACGAAGGAACGCCTCGCCGGCTCCGAGTACGAGCAGATGGACGAGCGGGTCGAATCGTTGGAGAAGGTCGCCCAGACCTTGCGCAAGCAGGTGAAGTCGCCCGATTCCTCGACGCTCAAGATGCTGGAGACGGTGTCCCGCCGGATCCTGGAGGGCTTCAACCCCGAGCGTTCGGGACAGGACCTGACCGCCGAGGTGCTCGGCAACATCAAGACCTATGCCGAGCGCCAGCGCGGCGCGCAACGCCGGACCCGTCCCTGAAGGGCTATCCCCAAAGGGCCGCTTCGGGCGGGTGGACCGTGCTTCCGTCGTAGCGCAGCCCGTGCGGCCGGTCGCGGCCCAACAGCAGCGGACCGTCGAGGTCCACCACGGCCGCTCCCTGCGCGACCAGGAAGGCGGGCGCCATCGACAGCGAGGTCGCAACCATGCATCCCACCATGACCTGCATGCCGGCCGCCAGGGCCGCCGCGCGCAGCCGCAGCGCCTCGGTCAGGCCGCCGGTCTTGTCCAGCTTGATGTTCAGCATCTCGTAACGGTCGCGCAGTCGTTCGACATCCGTCGCGGTGTGGCAGGATTCGTCGGCACAGAAGGGCAGCGGATGCGGATAGCCGGCCAGCGCCGCGTCGGCATCGGCCGGCAGCGGCTGTTCGATCATCTGCACGCCGAGCGCCTTCAGCGCCGTCGCGAAGCGGCCGACCATCTCCGGCGTCCAGGCTTCGTTGGCGTCGACCACCAGCCGGGCGTCCGGTGCCGCCTGCCGTACGGCGGCAACCCGTTCGAGGTCGCCATCCCCCGTCAGCTTCATCTTCAAAACCGGACGCGCGGCCTCGGCCGCTGCCGCTTCGGCCATGCGCTCCGGCGTATCGACGCTGAGCGTGTAGACCGTCTGCAGCGGTTCCGGTCGGGGCAGACCGGCCAGCGCCCAGACCGGGCGGCCCGCCTGCTTGGCTTCCAGGTCCCAGAGCGCACAGTCGAGCGCGTTGCGCGCCGCGCCGGCCGGCATCCGGTGCTGAAGCGCGAGACGGTCCAGGCCGCCGGCAAGCGCGGGGGCCAACGCCTCCAGCTCGGCCACCACGCCGGCCTGGGTCTCGCCGTAGCGGATATTGGCCATGCACTCGCCGCGGCCGGTATGCGTGCCGTCGGAGACCTCGCAGACGACCAGTTCGGTCTCGGTCCGCCGGCCGCGCGAGATCGAGAACGCCTTGGCGAGCGGCCAGGATTCCGCCCGCGCGGCCAGCCGGATCATGTAAAGGCGTCGACGATGGGTGCCACGCCCATGCGCACGGGATCGACGGCCGGCAGACCGGTCTCGTCCGAGGCCCGCGCCAGTTCGTCGCGCGCTTCCGCCTCGCTCATCCGGGACGTATTGATGGCGACGCCGACACAGCGGCAGTCCTTGTTGGTCAGCCGGGCAGCCGCCACGCTGGCCGCCATCGTGTCGCGCAGGCTGTGAATCGGGATTGCCGGCGTGCCGCGCATATGCGGGCGGCCGGGATCGTGACACAGCACCACCACATCGGGCTGCGAGCCGTGGATCAGGCCCAGCGTGACGCCGGCATAGGCCGCGTGGAAGATCGAGCCCTGGCCCTCGATGATGTCCCAGTGGTCGGGCTCGTTGTCCGGCGACAGCCACTCCGTCGCGCCGGAGATGAAATCGGCGACCACCGCATCCACCGACACGCCCTCGCCGGCGATGAAGATGCCGGTCTGGCCGGTGGCGCGGAAGGTGGCCTTGAGACCGCGGCGCTTCATTTCCCGCTCGATGGAGAGCGAGGTGAACATCTTGCCGACCGAGGTGTCCGTGCCGACGGTGAGCAGCCGCTTGCCGGTCCGCTTATGGCCGCGCCCGACATCGAAGGTCTGGGTCGGGTGGCGCACATCATGCAGCGCGCGGCCGAGTCGCTCGGCCTTCTCGGCAAGGCCCGGAACCGAGGACAGCTTGGCATGCAGGCCGCTGGCAAGGTCGAGGCCGCGATCCAGGGCCTCATGCATCGCCTCGGCCCAGTGCGCTTCGATGTATCCGCCCTGGTTGGTAACGCCGACGATCATGGTGCGCACGCCGGCGGCCGCGGCCTCCGCAATCGTCATGTCCGGCAGCCGGACATCGGCCTTGCAGCCGGGCAGCCGGAACTGGCCCAGGCACCACTCAGGCCGCCAGAAGGCGACGCCGTTGGATGTCTTCGCGGCAAGCTGATCGCGGGCATCGCCCAGGAACATCAGATATGGATGCTCGATTTGCAGCACGGCGGACTGGCTCCTCTCCCGTTATTCGTTGGTGGGATGCTATCCGATCATGCGGCCGCAGAGCCACCGCTTTGCCGTTCGGTATTCGCGCCCGTGTCGGTTTCGGTCAGAATCCAGTCGCGGAACAGCTTCACCTTCGACCGCTTCAGATGCAGTTCCGGATAGACGAGGTGATAGGCGAAGGCGGAGCGCAACTCGACGTCGAACAGCCGGACGAGCCGCCCGGCCGCAATGTCGTCCGCCATCAGCGAGGTGCGGCCGAGGGCGACGCCGATGCCTTCCGCCGCAGCGGCCTGTACGGCGCTGGCCGTATCGAAGCGCAGACCGTGGCTGGCCTCCACGTCGGTGACTCCGGCGGCGCGCAGCCACATCGGCCAGTTCGGGAATGTCGCGTCGTTCCGATGGCGGTCGTCGTGCAGAAGCGTGAAGTTCCGCAGATCCGCAGGCACCCGCAACGGCCTTTCGCTTTGCAGCAGGCGCGGGCTGCACACGGGAACCACCGAGTCCGACAGCAGATGCTCGGCGACGAGGCCGGGATAGTGGCCGTCGCCATAGCGGACCGCGATGTCGATATTGTCCCGCTCGAAATCGACCAGATCCATCGAGGACGAGATGCGCACGTCGATCTCGGGATGCTTGCGGTTGAAATGTTCCAGCCGGTGCATCAGCCAGTTGGCGGCGAATGACGGCGGGACGGAGACCGTCAGCATCCCGGTCTGGTCATAGACATAGAACGCGGCCATGGCATCGCGGATCGCCGAAAAGCCCTTGGACACGCCGGGCAGCAGCGATTGACCGGCCCGGCTCAGCATCAGCATGCGCTTGTCGCGCCGGAACAGGGCGACGCCGAGGAAGTCCTCAAGCGCCTTGATCTGGTGGCTGACGGCGGCGGGCGTCACGTTCAACTCATTGGCGGCACGGCTGAAACTGCGATGCCGGGCAGCGGATTCGAAGGCGCGGAGTGCGTTCAATGGCGGCAGTCGCGTCGGCATCAAGGAATCTCCAACTTTAGAATTTCTCACATTGTATGTGAAAATAAGTCGTTTGCGAATGCGAAACCGGGGCCCTACATTCCAATCAACACAAGGCGGTTGCTGGCAGCGAGGTTGCTGCGACGCAACAAAAACGCCACAAAAATGTGGCGTACGCTTAGGAAATTTTAAAGAGGTCGGCCACAAGGCCGCCGGCAGACAAGGAGCGAAGACGATGACCACCACGACGAATACCGCCGCGCGGCCGGCCCGGCCCAACCAGGCGGGCAGCATCGAGCGGGCGGTGATGGGCGGGCTGCGCCTGCTGCGCACCAGCTTCGCAGGCCCCGAGGCTCCCTCGAGCCTGGATCGCCGCTAAACCCGGCGACACGAGATAAGTCGAGGCCGAATGCGGTGTTCCCCCGTGCCGCGCCGGCCGAGGCCGTGAGGGCCGCTCCGAAAGGAGCGGCCCTTCGGCATCTAAGGGGTAGCGCGGTCGCGATGGAGGCGGCCGCAGGAGACGGAAGATGACCGGCAGGCACGGAAATCGCGTCGCGATCATCCTGCTCGACCCGGAGTCGCTGCGTCTTGCGTTGACGCGCGGCCG
>JBFWNZ010000297.1:0-4857 GCA_050250795.1 Alphaproteobacteria bacterium
TGGGCGGCGTCGGCACGCAGTTGCAGAACCTCGCCTCCGACTTCGATTCGCGCACCTTCGGCTTCCGCAAGCTCTCCGATCTGGTGCGCAAGACCAACGCCTTCGAGATCGACCATCCGGAAGGCGGCTCGCTGCGCATCCGCCTGCGCAACGATGCGCCGGCCGCGGCCCCGGAGCCGGCGGCGGACAAGCCCAAGCGGCGGTCTCGACGAGGCGCCAAGAAGAGCAATGGATAGCCAGCTTCCCGCCGGCAGCTTCGGCCGCCACCGCCGCAAGATCATGCCCTTCGATCCGGCCGGCGCGTCGGAAGCCGAGCTTCGCGCCGCATCGCGCGACAAGGCGGGGTCCCTCAACCAGCATGTGCTGGGTTACGGCGCCACCGCAGAGGCGGAATGGGCGGCGGCCGGCATCGCCGCGCCGGATCTGCCGGCAATGCGAAAGTACCGGCTGGATCGCATCCGCGCCGAGCTGAAGCGCCGCGGCTACGCCGGCATCCTGCTCTACGATCCCGTCAACATCCGCTACGCCACCGATTCCACCAACATGCAGCTCTGGGTCGCGCACAACCCGACCCGCCACTGCTTCGTCGCCACCGAGGGACCGGTGGTGCTGTTCGACTATTTCGCCTGCGAACACCTGTCGGACCATTCGGGCGTCGTCGACGACGTGCGTCCGGCGGTGTCGTGGATGTATCTCTATTCCGGCGAACTGACCGGCATGAAGGTGCGCCGCTGGGCGCAGGGCATCGCCGACCTGGTGCGCGAACATGGCGGCGGCGAGAAGCGGATCGCCGTCGACCATCTGAACCCGGAGGGCGTCGAGGCGCTGGCCGCGCTCGGCGTCACGATCGGCAATGGCGAGGCGGTGATGGAGATGGCGCGGCTGATCAAGTCGCCCGACGAAATCCTCGCCATGCGCCGCGCCATTGTTGCCTGCGAGGCGGCGATGGGCGAGATGGAAGCCGCCTTGAAGCCCGGCATCAGCGAGAACGAGCTGTGGGCCGAATTGCACCGCGGCAACATCGCGCGCGGCGGCGAGTGGATCGAGACGCGGCTCCTCTCGTCGGGTCCGCGCACCAATCCCTGGTTCCAGGAATGCTCGTCCCGCATCGTCGAGGCCGGCGACCTCGTCGCCTTCGACACCGACCTGATCGGCCCCTACGGCTTCTGCTCCGACCTGTCGCGCACCTGGCTGTGCGGCGACGGCCGGCCGAGCAACGAGCAGCGCGACCTGTTCCGTATCGCCGCCGACCAGATCGCTGCGAATACCGAGCTGATGAAGCCGGGAATTTCGTTCCGCGACCTGGTCGAGCGTTCGGTGGTTCCACCGCCCGACTGCTATCCCACCCGCTACGGCGTGCTCTATCACGGCGTCGGCCTGGCCGACGAATACCCGACCCTGCCGCACGCCTCGGACTGGACCGACGATACGCCGGACGGCGTCCTGGAGCCGGGCATGGTGCTGTGCGTGGAAAGCTATATCGGCCGTCTGGGCGGGCGCGAAGGCGTCAAGATCGAGGAACAGATCCTCATCACCGAGACCGGCAACGAGCAGCTCTCGACCTATCCGCTCGACGCGCGGCTCCTTGCCGGCTGAGCCTCAGCGCTCCGCCAGGATCTTTCGCAGCGCGGCCACGATCGGCTCCGGCGTGCGGCGCGCGGTGATCAGCGGCAGCCCCGGCCGCCGCGCCGTCCAGCCGACGGCTACCACGCCCTGCGCGGCCGGCTCATGCCGGCGGGCGAGGTCCCAGCTGCGGCAGTCGATGGCGCAGGCATCGGCGCGGCCTGTCGCCACCGCGCGGATCGAGGCGCGATGCGAGCCGGTCTCGAGGCGTTCTGCGAAGAGGGTGGCGACATCCTCGCCCAGCGCCGCGAGATCCCGCGTAAGGGCGATGATGCCGGACATGGAGTCGGGGCCGTTGAAAGCCAACCGCGCGCCGCGCAGCCGCTCCAGCGGCAGGAAGGCCGAGCCGTCGGGGGGAGAAGGGACATGCCGCTTCTGTCCGTGCCCCACGGCGCCCCCCTCTTTCCTGCCGGACATCTCCCCCACATGGGGGGAGATTGGCTGGCCGCTCCGGCGGTCCTCATCTTCCAGCATCGCAGATTGGCGAAGGTCATCGTGCGGGCGAATCTCCCCCCTCGTGGGGGAGATGTCCGGCAGGACAGAGGGGGGCGCGAAGGAATGCGGCCCCTCGCTGCTGTGTTCACCGGAGGCCCGCATCAGCACCACACTCGAATAGAGCGGCCCCTCTCCGCCTTCGACGTCGGAATAATTCGGCTGGCCGACCACCTGGACGAAGGCGGAGAGCCCCTGCTCCATCGGCCCCCAGCAGGTCTGCGCGAGCAGCAGCGCCGGGTGGCGCCACAGGACGGGCAGGTCGAGCTCGTCGGGCGGCAGCGTTGCCGGATCGGGCGCGATGACGGTGCCCTCGGCATTGCGGATGCCGCCCGGCACCGGCGGCAGGTCGCCGTTGCGTCGCACCAGGCCTTCCGGGGCGTCGATGCCGGCTGTGCGCAAACCGTCGCGGAGCCTGGCCCACAGCGCATCGGTCTCGCCCCGCGTCTCGGGCCAGTCGTACATGGGCAGGGCGGCGATGAAGGCGCTCATGCGCCTCTATGGCCGTCGGTCGGCGGCAAATGCATGCGGCAGCCTATTCCTTGGGCGGCTGGGCCGGGACCGGCGCGGTGCCGCCGCCGTGGAAGGACCGGGCGCGGACCCGCGGGCGGAAGGCGCGGCCGGGCTCCGGTGAGCGCCGCAGCACGGGATGGACCACCGGCTCCTTGGCCTTGAAGGCGTAGTCGCGCAGCAGGGCGAAGTAATTCGGATAGACATAGCCCTTGTTGCGGGCGATCCAGCCCTCGCGGTCGGCACGGAACAGCGCCGGCAGCCGGTACCAAGGCTGGTTCGGCAGCTTGTGGTGCACGAGATGCAGGTTGTTGTTGAGGAACAGCAGGGACAGCGGCGAGCGCTCGATGATGATGGTGCGCCCGTCAGGACTCTCCGACCACTGGTGCTCGGCGAAGGTGCGGATGGCGATGAGCGACTGGCCGAACCAGGCCGGCACCAGCACGTAGAGCCAGAGCGGCATGCCGAAGCCGTATGCGATGATCGCCAGCACGACGGCAAGCCCCGCCAGATGCAGCAACCATGCCTTGCGGATGACGCGGTCGCCCGCCCCGATCGCCTTGAGGTCGCCGACGACGAAGCCGATCGTGGCGAGCCAGGGGCCGAGGAAGAAGCGGCCGACCATTGTGTTGTT
The DNA here is from genome assembly GCA_050250795.1 of Alphaproteobacteria bacterium. Classification (GTDB taxonomy): domain Bacteria; phylum Pseudomonadota; class Alphaproteobacteria; order UBA8366; family UBA8366; genus JBFWNZ01. The sequence continues at coordinate 3,260 of JBFWNZ010000297.1, forward strand.
GATCCTGAGTAGCGTCTTCATCGCCGCAGGCAGTTCCTCGTGCTCCCAAAGGGCGCGGTAGTAGCTTTCGGGATCGTCGAAGGGATCGGTCAGCCGTTCGTCGGCGTGGTGGCGCAGGTGCAGGGTCTTGAAGCGGCGATAGGGCCAGACCAGGCCGATGGGCAGGAAGACGAAGGCCTCGTTGACCAGCGCCTTGCGCGTCGGATGTCCGTGCAGAACCTCGTGCATCAGTGACGACTGCAGCGCCACCGCGATCGTCATCACCGCCAGCGCCAGTACCGGATAGTCCGGCCACAGCAGCAGCCCGGCCAGTGCCCAGGCACCGTAGCAGCCGACCGCCAGGATGACGGTCGGCCACTCTATTCCCCACCCGCTCGAACGGCGGACATTCATGTCCATGCTTTCCCCAATGCGTCTTTTATTCGGAATCCCCCGATTCCTGACACAATGCTGTCAGGAGGATTGCTGCACTGCAATGCGAGAATGCGCACCATTCGTTGCGAGAGTGCCGCTTGCGCGGCGTGTGTTTATTTTGTAAACAAATGTTCCGGAAATCAGCCAGTGAATCAGGAGCCATGGACAAGCGCGACCTCTCCTCGGTCTTCCGCGAGCGCCTGAAGCTGCTGGTCGCCCGCTCGGGCAAGAACCAGTCCGCCTTCGCCGCCTCGGTCGGCATCGACCGCTCGGCGCTGTCGCAACTCCTTTCGGGCGCCACCACCCGCCTCCCCCGTGCCGAGACCTTGCTCAACATCGCGTCCGAGAGCCGCATCTCGCTCGACTGGCTGCTGGGCCTCAGCCAGGACGAGGGCTTTACAGGGGAGATCCGCCAGAGCTTCGAGATCGAGGAGGGCTCCAGCGCCTTCGGCCACACCCTGCTGGCCCGCTGGCACGCCGAGGCGGCGGGCACCAAAATCCGCTACGTGCCGGCCGGAATCCCCGACCTGCTGCGCACCGAGGCGCTGATCGCCTATGAATCAGAAATCAGCAGCCGCAGCCTGGAATCGCAGTTCGACGAGACCCAGTACCGCATCGACTACAACCGCCGGCCGGAGACCGACATGGAGGTCTGCATGCCGCGCCACACGCTCGACGTCTTTTCACGCGGCTTGGGCATCTGGGACCGCTTTCCCAAGGCAGCGCGCGCCGAGCAGCTCGACCACATGGCGCATCTGCTGGACGACCTCTATCCGAGCTTCCGCCTGTTCCTCTACGACGGCCACCAGCGCTATTCGGTGCCCTACACGATCTTCGGCCAGCTGCGGGCTGCCATCTATGTCGGCGACATGTACCTCGTGCTCAACGCGACACAGGCGATCCGCACGCTGACGCGGCATTTCGACAACCTGATCCGCGCTGCCGACGTGAACGCCCACGAAAGTGCGGCCTACGCCCGCTCGCTCAAGGTCTCGTAAGCGGGGCGATCGGCCGGCATTGACCGGACATAAAGACTTCTTTATATGGTTATCTCGAAATCTCATGAAGGTTCGACGATGACCAATCCGATCGATGCGCTGCTCGCCGAGAAGGGTGTGCTGCTGGCCGACGGTGCTACCGGCACCAATCTCTTCGCCATGGGCTTGGAGGCCGGCGAAGCGCCT
>JBFWNZ010000298.1:0-4846 GCA_050250795.1 Alphaproteobacteria bacterium
CGAACTGAGCAGCAGCTACACCATTTCCGCGAACCGCTCGATCCTGCTGGATTCCGGCACACTGACCGTGAATGGCGGCCTGAGCGCCCTGACGAATAGCGGCACATTCAACTGGCTCACCGGCAGCACGGACAACCTTTACGAAGGCGGCCTGACGAACAACGGCGTCATGACCCTGAACGGCAGCGGCACGCTGGATCTCGATGGCCTGATCAACTCCAATAGCGGCACCATCGCCATCAACAGTCATGTGACGATGGAACTGGGTGCTCTCGGTACCTTCACCAATACCGAGTTCATCTCCATCGCCGCCGGCCAGACGCTCGACGTGTACGGCGCCCTGTTCCTGAACGGTCTCGGCGCTACCATCTCCGCCGTCGGCGGAGTGTTCGATGCCGTCGGCGCGCTGTTCACGAATCTCGGCACCCTCCTGGGCGGCAACTCACCCGGCTATGCCTACATCATGGGCAACATGGCGCTCGGCGACACGTCGCAATTGATCGCCGAACTGGGCGACACGGCACCGGGGCTGGGAGGCTACGATGTGTATGACGTCAGCGGATCGCTCGACCTGGGCGGCACGCTGAGCGTTGTCGAATACGGCAGTTTCTCGGTCGGTGCGGGCGACCGTTTCACCGTCGTCACGGCCGGAACCCTCGGTCACAGCTTCGACAGCATCGACGGGCTGGAGATCGGGCATGGCGTGGTGCTGGATGTCGAGCAGACCGGCTTCGACCTGACCCTGGTCGGCCATGCTGTGACCCATCAGGGTTCCGCGAGCGCCGATACGCTGACCGGCGGCAGCAGCGCCGACGCCATGGTCGGCGGCGACGGAGCGGACCTGCTCATCGGCGGCGGCGGGGCCGACATCCTGTTCGGGGGCTTGGGGGACGACATTTTCCGGATCGCGGACGCCGCCTTCAGCCGGATCGACGGCGGCGCCGGCGTGGACACCCTTCAACTGGCCTTCGGGACATTCGATATGCGCGCATATCGTTTCGATCAGGTCAACGACATGGAGGCCATCGACCTGACCGGCACCGGAACCCTCGTGACCGTCAACGCGGACATCGTCCGCGCCATGACATCGGGCACAAACGCATTGACCAACAGTTCGCATGCCCTGGTGATCACCGGCGATTCCGGCGATGTCGCGGATATCGGCAGCGGTTGGACGAATACCGGCACCACGACCATCGCAGGCGAAGGCTACGCCATCTACGATCATGCGAACGGCGCGCAACTCGCCATACACCAGAACCTCGGCGTGGCGGCTGCCTGAACGCTCCACCGCACTCTATACTGCGTGAATGATCCAGACATTGCGCAGCGCGCAACCGTCCGGGACGGCGTTCGATGTCTCCGTCGTCATCCCGACCATCATGCGCCCAGAACTGGAGCGCGCCGTCCGATCCGTCTTTGCGCAGGATTATGCGGGACGCGTCCAGATTTTGATCGGAATCGACGTCCCGTCGGATAGCGAGGGGCTCGTCGAACGGATCGACGCCGCCTGCCCGCCGCATATCGCCGTGACCTGGTTCGATCCGGGCTACTCCACGTCCCAGGCGCATGGCGGCGTGCATCCCAATGCTTTCGGCGGCGCGCTCCGCACGGTCCTCAGCCATCTGGCGGATGCCGAACGCATTGCCTATCTCGACGACGACAACTGGTGGGCGCCCCACCACCTTTCGGACTTGTCGGGCGCCATCGCAGGGCGCGGATGGGCATTCTCGCTCCGCTGGTTCGTCCATCCCGAAACCGCACGCACGATTGCCATCGACGACTTCGAATCCGTTGGGCCCGATCGCGGCGTCTACGCACAACGGGGCAAGGGATTCGTGGATACGAGCAGCCTGATGCTGGACCGCAAGCGCTGCGCCGGAATGCTCCATGAATGGACGATCCCGATGTTTCCCGACGGGACCGGCGAGGACCGCCGCATCCTTCAGGCACTCCGCCGCATCGGTCCTCCGGGCGAGACATGCCGGCCGAGCGTCTACTACACGCTCAATCCGGACGCCGGAGCCCATCCGCACCGCGAAGCGCTTTTTACGGAACGGGGCCTTTCGGCCGCGTTTGCGACCCGTCACCGTCCGAGTTCGCGCAGCGGCGTCGCACGCCGCGTTGAGGACTATCTCGACGGCCGCGATGCACCGCGCCTACGGATCGGCTGGGGGGCCCATCCGCGTGAAGGATGGCTCACCTGCGACCTTGCCGCGACGGCCGACGGGATCGTGCCGTTGCCCCCTACGGGTCACCTGCCCTTCGTGGACGCGACGTTCGAAGACATCGCCCTGGACGCGCTCGAGCATCTCGCCTTTCCCCAGGCGCGCACGATGCTGAGCGAAACGGCGCGCGTCCTCCGCCCCGGCGGGCATCTGCGTCTTCACACCCCCGACCTTTACAAACTGCTTCGGCTGTTCATGCCATCGGATGAGGACCAAGACGCACGGGCCTATCTTACCTGGGCGGCCGCAGACCTCGTTCCCGAAATCCGGGGCGCAACGCCTGCGGTTCTCCTCAACGCGATGTACAGGCGGCGTGCATTGCGCTTCCTGTTCAGCGAACCGCTTCTGCGCAATCTGCTGCAGCAAGCCGGCCTCGGCGAAGTCGCTCGGGAACCGGAAGAGGACGCCTCGCCAGCGTCCTATCCGGTGCTGGCCATGAGCGCTCGCCGGCCATGACTCGTCTTTCTCGCGATTCGGGACGGCAGGTGCCTTGCGACGTCGCCGTCGTGATGACCGGCGCAGCCGAAAAAGGGTTCGAAGCCGCGATCCGTTCCGTCTTCGCCCAGGATTGCGACGCCCGCATCCAAATCCTGATCGAGGTGGCGACGGCGGGCAGCGACGAGCATTTACAGGCCTTGGCGACCGCAGTACCGGACCGGATGTTTCTCAGCATCTTCGGCGCTTATTCCGGAACCGCAAAAGGCCGCGCCGGCCGTTTGCAGGCGGCAATGGCCTATGCCGCCAACAGCCGGTATGTGGCCTATCTCGACCGCCGAAGCCGATACGCACCGCGTCACCTGCGCGATCTCATGGCCGCCGCCCGGTCGCGCAACGGTGCCGTTTCAGGACATGCCGATCCGGTCGATCCCGACGACGCCTCCATCCTCCTCATCGACAAGCTGCATGCGCCCGCCGCGCCCGGCCTGCTGGCGATCCCCCGCGGCCTGGATAAGGCCATCGCGGCCTTGCGCTCCGGCCGCGGCCTTGGCGAAACAGGCCGGATGACCGTGTTCCCGAGCGCGTCCTCCAATCCCGCAGACGATCCCCGTATCGACGCCTATTTCGCCGCCCACCGGCAGTACCGGCTACTGATCGGTGGAAGCGAAGAGGCCCCTCCCGGCTGGCTCTCCTGCGCGAATGCCCTTCCGGCAGGGGACATCGGCAAACGCCGTCTTCCCTTTCTGGATGCCGTGTTCGACCATATCGTTGTGCTCCACGGACTTCGTCCGATATCCCTCTCCGAAGGCCGGCATCTGCTCGGCGAATGCTTCCGCGTCCTGCGCCCGGGCGGGCGCATTTTCGTCGCGGAACGCGATCTGGCGCTGCTGCTGCGCCTGCCGGCCGCTCCAGACGGCCCGGCCGATCGCGACCACCTTGCGGCAATCCGCAGCACCGCACCTGCGGAGGCCGTCTTCGATCCACATGCCTTCGCAGTGAACAAGCTGTTTGCCGACGGCAGTCGCCCGACCGTCTACGACCGCGAACTACTGGCCTCACTTCTGCACAATGCCGGGTTCGCAAGCGTCCGCACCGTATCGCCCAAGACGCTTGCCGAGGCCGGGATCGATCCCTTCGCCGAGCCCGAGGCAGACCCGAGCGCGCCCTTTGAGACCGTCATCCTTACCGCATTGCGACCGGCCGCCGCCCGAGCGGGGTAACTCGTGCGCCGACCGGACCGGGCATGCTAGTCTCCCCCCATCTGGGGAGATGGGATGAGGTCCTGACGATGGTCGAAGCAACGTTCGACCGGTCCGGCGTGGCCGGAGCCGACGCGAAAGAGGCAACGGCTCCCGCACAGCAGGCGAAATCGACGCGGCGGCGGCGGCGCGGCCCTGGCCGCATGGCGACCTTGCTCGTGCTTGCGATGATCGCGCTGGGCGTCGGATTGCGGGCCGTCAATCCGGACTGGATCGAGACGCTGCGCGTCCGCACCTTCGACATCTATCAGCAGGTCCTGCCGCGGCCCGTTGGGCAGTACCCTGTCGCGATCATCGACCTCGACGAAAAAAGCCTGGCAGAGGTCGGCCAGTGGCCCTGGCCGCGAACGACGGTCGCCCAACTGATCGAAAAACTCGGCGCCGCCGGCGTCGCCGTGGTCGGATTCGACATCGTGTATGCGGAGCCGGACCGCATGTCTCCCGCTCTGTTCGCCCAATCCCTGCCGAACGCGGACCCGGCCATGGTCGAGTCCCTGCGCCAGTTGCCGTCCAACGAAACGGTGATGGCCGATGCGATGAAGCGTACGCCAGTGGTGGTCGGACAGGCGGCGATCCGCTCGCCGTTACCCGCCGGCAAGGATGCGACCAAGGCACAATCCTCGGTCAAGGGACAGCTGGGCGGCGACCCGATCCCGTCCCTCGACCGGTTCGCGGCAATCCTGCCCAACGTGCCGGAACTGGAAGCCGCCGCCGCCGGCCACGGCAACTTCGCCATCGGCGACGAAGTGGACGGCCTGATCCGGCGCGTGCCCCTGATCGTGGCGGTCGGCGAAAAGGATGTCCGCCCCGCCCTGTCGCTGGAGATGCTGCGCGTCGCCTTCCGCGGCCGCACGGTCGTCACCAAGCGCAATGAAGCCGGCATGGAGTCCGTGATTCTCCAGACACCGGGCGGCACGTTCG
>JBFWNZ010000299.1:0-4819 GCA_050250795.1 Alphaproteobacteria bacterium
CACCGCATTGCCGGCCGCGTCCTTGTCCGCGATCTCCCACAAGGCGTTCCAGGCGCCCACATCGCTCCAGCCGAAATCGACCGGCACGACGGCGGCGCGGACGGTGTGCTCCATCACCGCATAGTCGATGGAGAGTGCCGGTGCGCGGCCCAGCGGCTCCGCCGCCAGCCGCAGGAAGTCGAGGTCGGCCGCCGCCCCCGCCAGCGCCAGGCGGCAATCCTCCAGCATCCGCGGATGCAGCCGCTCCAACTCGGCCAGGAACGCCGCGGCCGGCACGACGAACATGCCGCTGTTCCAGGCATAGCGGCCATCGGCCAGATAGGATTCGGCGCGGGCGCGGTCGGGCTTCTCGACAAAGGCGTCCACGGCGAAGGCGCCGGGCAGTCCCGCCAGCGCCGCACCCTGCCGGATATAGCCATAGCCGGTCTCGGGCCGGCCGGGCGCGATCCCGAAGGTGACGAGCCGTCCGGATGACGCGGCGGCCGCGGCGACATCCATCGCCGCGTCGAACGCGGCACCGTCGCGCACGAGATGGTCGGAGGGCAGGATCGCCAGCACCGCGTCCGGTGCCGCATCCGCCAGCAGCAAGGCCGCGACGGCAGCGGCCGGCGCGGTGTTGCGCCCGACCGGCTCCAGCACGATGGCGCGCGGGGCGACGCCCGTTTCGCGCAACTGTTCCGCCACGATGAAGCGGTGATCGTTGTTGGCGACGACGACCGGCGGCGCGAAGCGGTCCGGATCGGCGACCCGCAGCAGGGTCTGCTGCAGCATCGTACCCTCGCCGGACAGGCTCAGAAGCTGCTTGGGATGCTGGGACCGCGACAGCGGCCAGAGCCGGGTGCCCGACCCGCCGGACAGGATGACCGGATGGATGCGCATTGCCGCGGCGGCTCAGCCCGGCTGCGGAATGCGATAGCGGCGCGCCGCATTCGCACCCTGGATGCGCTTGCGCAAAGCCGCGTCGGCGAAGCAATGCTCCAGCGAGCGCAGCGTCATCGGGTACTGGATCTCGTGCTCGTGCCGGGTGAACGGAAAGTCGCTGGCCCAGATCAGCCGGTCGGGACCGAGCGCGGCCAGCAGCGCCTCCGCATAAAGCCTCACATCGCGTCCGCCCTGACGGTAGAAGCCCGAGATGCAGGCCCAGACCCGTTCGGATTTCCCGGCGTCGAGGATCGCGCGGAAGCCGGGACAGTCCAGTCCGCGCTCGGGATCGGGCTTGCCGAAATGGTCGCAGACGAGGTCGAGCCCGGCACCGGTCACGCAGCGTATCAACCGCGGCCACAGATCGCCCGAGGCATGCGCCTCGACATGCCAGCCCAGCTTGGCGATCCGGCCGTACAATGCGCGATAGTCCGGCCCGTCGAAATCGGGAAGCGTCTTGGCGGTCAGCAGGTTCAGGCGGATCGCCACCACCCCGGCCCGGTCCATTTCCCGCAGCGCGGCGTCGGAAACGCCCGGGTCGACCACCGCCACGCCGCGCAGCCGGTCCGAATGGGCCGCGCAGCTGGCGATCACATAGCTGTTGTCCGTGCCGAGGAAACTGGGCTGAACCAGCACGCCATGCGTTATGCCATTGGCATCCAGGACCGCGAGGTAATCCGAAGCCGTCCGGGCGACCGACGGCGTGTAGCTTCTCTCGCCCGACAGGGCGGCATCCGCGGGCCAAGCATGGGCGTGACAGTCGACGATCATGGAACTCTCCGGCGGCAGGTCCAGGCAGGGCGTTGCATCCTGTCGCCTGGGGGCCGGTTTGGCAATCGACGCCGTGCGTCAATTCGGCGCCGCAGGGACCAAGCGCCATCGGCTATCATCCAAGGATCGCCGAGGCGTCATTCATTGGGAGGATACGACCATGGCAATTAAGACCGTTTTGGTCCATGTGGATCATGTCGACGGTGCGGAAGCACGCGTGGCCGCAGCCGTCGGACTTGCCGACCGGCACGATGCGCACCTTATCGGGATCGGCGTGAAGCCGCCCGTCAACCTGCCGGTCTATGCGGAGGTTCCGCTGCCCAGCGATCTGATCGCATCGCTGGAGGCACGCGCGGAACAGGATGTCGCCACCGCCGCGCGCCGGTTCGCCGCCGCGACGGCAGGGCGCGCTGGCCGCTGCGAATGGACCGTCGCCGAGGGCGATCCGACTGACGCCCTGGCGCTGGCGGCGCGCTATGCCGACCTGACCGTCATCGGCCAGCCGAACCCTGACGGCGCACCCGCCGACTATCTCAACCTGCCCGACAATCTGGTGATGGAGGCCGGGCGTCCCCTGCTGGTCATGCCGTTTGCCGGTGTCGCCAAGCCTGTCGGCGACACGGTCGTCGTGGCCTGGAACGCCAGCCGCGAGTCCGCCCGCGCACTCGCCGGAGCGCTGCCGATCCTGGAGAAGGCCGGCAAGGTCCATGTCCTGACCGTCGATCCGGAAAAGATCGGCGAGACGCAGGGCGCCCGGATTTCCGCATTTCTGTCGCGCCACGGCGTGAAGGCCGAGATCGTTCGGACCCCGGCCGCGGACATGGATGTGGGCGATATCCTGCTCAACAGCGTCGCCGACCGCGGCGCCGACCTGCTGGTCATGGGCGCCTACGGTCACTCGCGCTTCCGCGAGGTCATCCTGGGCGGGGTGTCCCGACACGTCATCCAGAATATGACTGTTCCGGTTCTGCTGACGCATTGAGGGCTGCCGGCCGGCGCTGCGGCAATCGACCGCGCGCCGGAACCGGCCTGTCCGCTGGCCATCCGGGAGCGGCCGCCTTACATCAAAGGCGACCGTTTCAGGCGAGGAGAGGCGACCCCATGTCCATGTCCGTTCCAGACGCACCGCGCCCCCTGCTGACATCGATCCGGCGCGGTCTGGCCGGCCGCTGTCCGGCCTGCGGCCAGGGGCGTGTCCTTGCCGGTTATCTGAAGCCGGTTGCGGCCTGCTCGCATTGCGGAACGCCGCTGGGCGAGATCATGACCCACGACATCGCCCCCTATTTCACCATCCTCGTGGTCGGGCATATCGTCGTGCCGCTCTGCCTGCTGGTCGAGCAGCTCTATCATCCCGAGATGTGGGTGCATCTGGCCCTGTGGCCGACCCTGACGCTGGGGCTGACCGGCCTGTTGCTGCCGCGCATCAAATGCGGTGCGATGGGCTTGATGTGGTCGCTGGGCCTGAAAGGCGACGAGACGCAATAGATCAGCGCGACCGCAGGCGCGGATCGAGACTGTCGCGCAGCGCATCGCCCAGCAGGTTGCAGCCGAACACGGTCAGCGTGATCGCCAGACCGGGGAAAATCGGTATCCAGGGGGCGGATGCGGCATAGGTCTCCGCACCGCTCTTCAGCATCAGCCCCCAGGTCGGCACCGGCTCCTGAACCCCCAGGCCGAGATAGGACAGCGACGCTTCGAGCAGGATCGCCTGTCCGACGAAGGCCGTCAGCACCACTAGAAACGGCGCCATCACGTTGGGCACCATGTGGCGCAGGATGATGCGCGCGTGACCGAACCCCAGCGCACGCGCCGCATCGACATAGGGCATGGTCCGGATCGCCAGCGCGCTGGACCGCACGATCCTCGCGCAGCGCGGGACGAAGGGAATGGTGATGGCGGCCACGACATAGGCCGGCGCGGTGCCGAACACGGCGACGATCACCAGCGCCATGATGATCAGCGGAAAGGCCATGAACACATCCAGCACGCGCTGGAAAATCAGGTCGAACAGACCGCCGAAATAGGCGCTGGCCACCCCCAGAACCAGCCCCAGGGTCGCGCCGATGCCGGCCGAGGCGAAACCGACGACAAGCGCGGTGCGGGCGCCATGGATCACCCGCGACAGCATGTCCCGGCCGAAATCGTCCGTGCCCAGCCAATGCGCGGCACTGGGCGGCGCCAACATGGCCGCATAATCGGTCGCCAGCGGATCGTAGGGGGCGATGACATCGGCGAAGACCGCCGCGACCGCCGCCGCAAGCAACAGGACGGCGCCTGCGGTTCCCATGGGCTGGCGGCGGGCCAGCCGGAGCGCGGTGCGGACCGCGCCGCCGGGAATGGATATCCGGCCGCCCATCGCCGCCCCTAGCTGTAGCGAATCCGCGGGTCGAGCCACGCGTACAGCATATCGACCGCGAAATTCGTCAGGATGAAGATGAAGGCGACCAGGATCACCATCGCCTGGGTCATGGTGAAGTCGTGGTTGTTCACGGAATCCACCACCAGCTTGCCCAGGCCGTTCAGGTTGAACACCTGCTCGGTCACGACCAGCCCGCCCATCAGAAAGGCGAATTCCATGCCGATCACGGTCACGACCGGCAGCATCGCGTTGCGCAGCGCATGCCGGTTGACCACCATCGTCTCGAACAACCCCTTCGCCCGCGCGGTGCGGACATAGTCCTCGCGCAGCACTTCGAGCAACGCCGAGCGCGTCATGCGCGTGGCCACGGCCGAATAGCGATAGCCCACCGCCAGCGCCGGCCAGATGAGCTGGGACAGGTTGGCCATCGGATCGACCCAGATCGGCACATATTCGATGGGCGGCATCCAGGGCCGGCCGAACCAGGCCTGGGTCGCGATCAGCAGACCCAGAATGATCATGATGCCCAGCCAGAAGGACGGCGTCGCGATCCCCGCGATGGAGAAGATGCGGACGACATGGTCGATCCAGCCGTTCAGGTGCACGGCCGAGATCACGCCCAGCGGAATCGCGATCGCGATCGAGACGGCGGTCGCCATCAGCGCGACCTGCAGCGACAGTTGGAACCGCAGGCCGATCTCCGCCGCGACCGGCTGCCCGGACCACATGGACGTCCCGAAGTCGAAGGTCAGGACACCGCGCATGAAG
>JBFWNZ010000300.1:0-4781 GCA_050250795.1 Alphaproteobacteria bacterium
GGGGGGGGGGGGGGGGGGGGGGGCATGGGTGCCCTCCCGCTTCCCTCTCGGTGTCATTCCCGCGCACGCGGGAATCCAGGGCCAGCGGCAGGGCGCGCAAGCCAGCGGCAGAGTGCCAAGGCGGTGTGAAGCTGGCCGGACGGCCGTGCCGCTGGCCCTGGATTCCGGGTTCCGCTGCGCGGCCCCGGAATGACAAGAAGAGAGGCGCGGTCCCGGAAGGGCCAAGGAGAGGGGCGCGCGGCACGCCCGCCGCCGCTCAATATTTCTGCGGCACGTACAGCTCGCGGGGCAGGGTGGCGCGTTCGTAGTCCGGGTTGAACACGCGGTCGGGCAGGGCGATCTCCTCATGCGGCACGGGCGCGTAGGGGATGCACTGCAGCAGATGGTCGATGCAGTTCAGCCGCGCCCGCTTCTTGTCGTTGCCCTCGACGATGTACCAGGGCGCCTCGGGGATGCTGGTGCGGGCGAACATCTCCTCCTTGGCCTTGGTGTACTGCTCCCAGCGCACGCGCGACTGCAAATCCATCGGCGACAGCTTCCACTGCTTCATCGGGTCGTGGATGCGCATCAGGAAGCGAAGCTGCTGCTCCTCGTCGGTGATCGAGAACCAGTATTTGACCAGCCGGATGCCCGAGCGCAGCAGCATGCGCTCGAACTCGGGCACGTCGCGGAAGAAATCCTCGACCTCGCCCGGCGTGGCGAAGCCCATCACCCGCTCCACCCCGGCGCGGTTGTACCAGGAGCGGTCGAACAGCACGATCTCGCCGCCCGCCGGCAGATGCGGCACATAGCGCTGGAAATACCACTGCGTCTTCTCGCGGTCGCTGGGCGCCGGCAAGGCGACGACGCGCACCAGCCGCGGGTTCAGCCGCTGGGCGATGCGCTTGATCACGCCGCCCTTGCCGGCCGAATCCCGGCCCTCGAACAGCACGACCACCTTCTCCTTGGTATGCGCGACCCAGTCCTGCAGCTTGATCAGCTCCGATTGCAGGCGGATCAGCTCCTGGAAATAGAGGTGCCGGTCCAGCGCGTCGGGATGCGCCTGCTTGTAGATCCGCGCCAGCTCCAGCGACAGCGCCGGCTCCGACAGCTCCAGCTCGAAATCCTCGTCCAGCGTGTCCTGCAGCTCGTCCCGCAGCCACTGCGCCGCCCCGCTCACCGGCTTGCCGTCCGCCATCGCATGCACCCCCGTCGAATCGCCCCCGCATGGGGCCAGCGTGCTTGGTAGCAGCGGGATGTGACAGAACGATGGATGGGCGGGGGGTGGGCGAGGTTCAGCGCCCCCGCCGCAGCACGGCTGCGGTCGCGGCGAGGTTCAACGCCAGCAGGACGAACCCGACCGCCGCCGCGCCGGGCGGATCGACGAGTCGGCTGATTACCCACCCCGCCAGCGCCAGCACCGTGCCGTCGATAACGAGCAGGGCAGCCAGGGCGCGGCTGGAGAGCGGGGGCTTCAAACGTGCCTACCGGCGCGCGGTGGCATCGATGCAGCGGATAGGTCAGTGGGGATGGTCGTGCGGGAAGAAAATGGCGCGCCCGAGAAGATTCGAACTCCTAACCTTCTGATCCGTAGTCAGATGCTCTATCCAATTGAGCTACGGGCGCGCTGGGCCGCCCCCATCCAATGATGTCCGGGCGACGGGGGCGGACACTACTCAATACGGTGGGGCATGGCAAGCCGTTCGCGTGCCGGCGCGGGCGGCATGGTGTCGCGATGCCGCAGTGCGGGGAAATGCTGCTTGTCCACCCCCCCGGCACTCAAGTAGTATCCGCCTGATTTCGTTGGGGGAGAACGGCGCAGGCTCGTGCGGTCGACAGGGTGGGTGTCGGACGGGACAGGCGAGACAGGCGATCCGATCCAGCGAGTCCACAAGACTCGGTTCACGGGGCGACGTTTCTGATCATGGCAGCAGTTCGACAAATCGGCGTTGTGGTTGCAAGCACGCTGGTGCTTGCCGCCTGCGGGGATGTCTGGCCCACCCTGACCGGCGAGGATCCGGCCGCGACACGTCCGGCAACCGCCGTCGGCCGCGGCAGCGCCCTGCCGGCGACCGCCCCCGTGATGCAGACCGCCAGCGCCGTGCCCATGACCGGCAGCGGCGCGACGATGCAGACCGCGGTCGGCGAGAAGGTGGCCGCGATGGAAGGCGACCAGAAGCGCCTGGAGCAGGCCATCGACGCGCTGGGCAAGCGGCTGCTGGCGCTGCGCAGCGAGAACGGTGCGTCGGCGCAGCGCTATCACGCCGTCGTCGCGGCGATGAACGCCAAGCTGCAGAGCGGCACCACCCCCGGCAACCCGGTGCTGGTGCAGCAGTGGAACGAGGCCGAGGTGCTGCTCAACGCGGTCGATGAGAACACCGGCCGCTTCAACGCGCTGTCCAACGAGACGGCGTCGGAGGCGGCGACCGCGGGCTATCTGCTCGACAGCGTGCGCGCGACATATTCGCTGAGCGGCGCCGTGGACGAGGACCATCGCCGCCTGCGCCTGCTGGAAGACAACGCCAACCGCAGCATCGTCGTGATCGACCGCCTGCTCACCGAGATGAGCGAGGAGATCAACCGCCAGACGGCCTATGTGAACAACGAGCGCCGCAACATGACGACGCTGTCGCTGGCCATCAAGAACGGCGAGCTGTACGGCCAGAACCTGATGAACAGCGCCTATTCCCAGGCCGAATCGGCCGCGCGGATGAGCGCTGCCCACGCGCCGGACATGGGCGACCGGCCGCTGGTCGTGATCCGCTTCGACCGGCCGGACGTGCGCTATGAGACGGCGCTGTACAACGCCGTCGGCCGGGCGCTGGAGCGCAAGCCGAACGCCACCTTCAACCTGGTCGCGGTGACGCCGAAGCAGGGCAATGCGGCAAAGGTCGCGCTGGCCAGCAGCGCCAACAAGCGCAACGCCGAGGGCGTGCTGCGCGTGCTGAGCGACATGGGGCTGCCGGCGACCCGCATCTCGATGTCCGCCAACACCAGCACGGACGCCGACGCCAACGAGGTGCATGTCTACGTGCGCTGAGGCGTGGGCATAGCCATTCGATAGGGTCAGGACGGCGTCTCTTCGAGGCGCCGTTTTTCGTTGGGGGGCGGATCGGCGGGGTGCCGCTGCCCTCCTACCGTGCCGCGACGGCCACGTTGTCGATCAGGCGGGTCCGGCCGAGATAGGCGGCGGCGATGGCGCGGGCCGGGCGGTCGCCGACCCTTTCCAGCGGCACCAGGGTCACGGCGTCGCGAATCTCCAGATAGTCGACCTTGTCGAAACCGGCGGCGAGCAGCGATTCGCGCGCCTCCGCCTCGACCTCGGGCACCGGTGCGCCGGCCTCGGCGCGGCGCGCCGCAGCCTCCAGGACGCGGTAGAGGGCGGGGGCCACCTTGCGCTCCTCCGGCGACAGATAGAGGTTGCGCGAGGACATCGCGAGCCCGTCCGGCTCGCGTACCGTCGGCACGCCGACGATCCGCACCGGAATGTCGAGATCGCGGGCCAGCCGCGTCACCACCTGAAGCTGCTGATAATCCTTTTCGCCGAAATAGGCGCGGTCGGGCAGGGCCTGAAGCAGCAGCTTGGTGACGACCGTGGCCACGCCCTGGAAGAAATGCGGGCGGGTGATCGCGCACAGCCCTTCGCTGAGGCCGCCGACGCGCACCGCGGTGGTGGCGTCGGGCCGGTACATCTCGGCGGTCTCGGGGGCGAAGACGAGGTTGCAGCGGGCCTCCGCCAGCTTGGCCACGTCGGCCGCCTCGCCGCGCGGATACTGGGCGAAATCCTCATGCGGGGCGAACTGGGTCGGGTTCACGAAGATGGTCGCGATCACCCGGTCGCATTCGGACCGGGCACGGGCGACCAGCGACAGATGCCCGTCATGCAGCGCGCCCATGGTCGGCACCAGACCGATGCCGAGCCCCTCGCGGCGCCAGGCGCCGACCCGTTCGCGCAGCGCCGCGACGTTGCGCACGATCTCGGGAGAGGCGCTCACGAGGCGGCACTCTTCTTGGCGTCCCGGGGCGGCAGGCCGAAGCAGTGTTCGGGGCCGGGAAAGCGGCGCGCCTTGACGTCCTCGGCATAGGCGGCGGCCGCCTCGCCCATGGCCGTGCCCAATTCGGCATAGCGCTTGACGAAACGCGGCGTGAAGCCGGTGAACATGCCCACCATGTCGTCGATCACCAGCACCTGCCCGTCGCATTCCGGCGAGGCGCCGATGCCGATGGTCGGCACCGGCACGGCCGCGGTGATGTCGCGGGCCAGCGGCTCGACCGTGCCCTCGACCACGATGGCGAAGGCGCCGGCCGCGGCCACGGCCACCGCATCGTCCAGGATGCGCCGCTGCTCCTGCTCCTGCTTGCCGCGCGCGCCATAGCCGCCATGGGTGTTCACCGATTGCGGCATCAGCCCGACATGGCCCATCACGGGGATGCCGCGCTCGACCAGGAAGCGGATTGTCGGCGCCATCTCGGTCCCGCCCTCCAGCTTGACCGCCCCGGCGCCGGTCTCGGCCATCACGCGGGACGCGCTGCGGAACGCCGCCTCGGGCGATTCCTCGTAGCTGCCGAAGGGCAGGTCGACGACGATGAGCGCACGCTCGCTGGCGCGCACCACGGCGCGGGCATGGCCGATCATCATGTCCAAGGTCACGCCCAGCGTGCTCTCCATGCCGTAGAGCACCATCGCCAGGGAATCGCCGACCAGCAGCAGGTCGCAATGCGGGTCCAGCGCCTCGGCCACCGGGGCGGTATAGGCGGTGAGGCAGACGAGCGGCTCCCCGCCCTTGCGGGCGCGGAACGCG
>JBFWNZ010000301.1:0-4776 GCA_050250795.1 Alphaproteobacteria bacterium
CCGCCCGGCGGCGTGCGGGCGCCACGCGGCGGCATCGACCGCCGACGACGCACCGGCCCTTTGGCCGAGGCGCAGCCGCGACGTCGACATGTGCAACACATGCGATCATGTTTTCCACATGCCGACGATGATCCAGATTCGCAATGTTCCGGATGAGTTGCACCGTCGGCTCAAAGCGCGCGCGGCCCTGGCGGGCATGTCGCTCTTCGATTACCCGCTCGATGAAATTCGCCGGGCCGCCGGGCGGCCGACACTCGAAGAATTGCGCGCGCGCATGGACAGCCGCCCCGGAGTGACTCCCTCCATGTCGCCGGCTCGGGCAACCCGCGCCGAACGCGATCGCCAATGATCGTCGTCGACGCCTCGGCCTCGCTCGAAGCCCTCCTCCGCACCCCGGCCGCGCGGGCGGTGGACGAATGACTGTTCAAACCTCGGCAGACGCGGCATGCCCCTCATCTGCCCGACATCGAAGTCGCGCAGGTCATCCGCCGCTATGCGGCGAAGGGCGAGATCGACGGCGAACGCGGCCGCGCGGCTCTCGCCGACCTCGCCGACTTTACCTGCCGCCGATACCCGCATGATTTCCTTCTGCCGCGTGTCCGGGATTTGCCGCACGATCTCACGGCCCATGATGCCGTCTACGTCGCCCTCGCCGAAGCGCTCGATGCTCCGCTGCCGGCGCGCGGCCAACGTCTCGCCGCCGCGGCCGGCCATCGTGCGAGAATCGAACCGGTATGAAAGGCCCCGTCACCTGCGCGGCAGAAGCGGGCCATCGAATGGCCGAAGACCGCCGAATGGCGCAGCCGGCCGCAGCGCAGATTTGGCGGGCCACGACCGGCGATGATGAGCACGGGGTTTGCGCCATAGCCCCATGAGCGGCCGAGTTCGAAGGTCCAGGCCTGCGGTCGGCGGCTTGGCGGGCCCGGCTTCTCCACCTTGGAAATAAGGCGATTCTGCATTACATAGGCGGGGTTCCGTCGGAGAGTGTGCCATGACGACCCTGACAGTCACCGCCCGGGGCCAAGTCACATTCAAAAAGGATGTGCTGAAGCACCTCGGCATTCGGCCGGGCGACAAGATCCATCTGGATCTGCTGCCGGACGGGCGGGCGGAATTGAAGGCCGAACGTCCGCAGGGATCATGGCACGACTTGCGAAGGGTCCTCGAGGGCAAGACCAACGGCGCGCGGCTGACCATCGAGGAGATCGACGAGGCCATCGCCGAAGCCGGCGCCACCGCCGGCGTTGGCCGGACATGAGAATCGCCGTCGATACCAACGTACTGCTGCGCGCGGTCGTGGAGGACGATCCGGGCCAGCAGATTGCGGCGGTCGAGGTGCTCGAAGGGGCCGAACTGGCGGCAGTCAGCCTGCAATCCTTGTGCGAGTTCGTCTGGGTTCTGGAGCGGCGCTACGGGGTGGCGCGCGCCGACATTGCCGCCTCGATCCGCGCCGTGCTCGGCATACGCAACATCTCGGTCAACCGCCCGGCAGTCGAAGCGGGCATGAGCGTGTTCGAAGCCGGGGGCGATTTCGCCGATGGCGTCATCGCCTACGACGGTCGTTGGCTGGGTGGAGAAACTTTCGTTTCATTCGACAAGAAAGCGGTGAGGCTGCTGACGGCTCGAGGGCAGGCGGCCCGGCTATTGGGATAGACGATCCAGCAGACCGAAAAGAACGAGTGGGTGGAGCAGTCCTCGATCGATATTGCGATACCTATGGATTTGTTGCGGTGACGCTTTATTTAGAGCACTTTCAGGAAACTCCGAGTCGGTAGGGGTTCCGGCTGGGGCTGGTACATGATTCTGTATCCCGAGGTGAATCGGGAGGCAGATGTGGCACGTGCCTATAGCCTGGACCTGCGGCAGCGGGTGATCGAGGCGATCGAGAAGGGACTTTCGACGCGGGAGGCGGCGCGACGGTTTGCGGTCGGGATCGCCACGGCGGGCGCCTGGCACCGGCGGTGGCGGGCGACGGGGAGTGCGGAAGCTGGCCGGCAGGGCCAGCCGCCGGGCTCGAAGCTCGATGCGCACGAGGAGTTCATCCTGGCCCTGGTCGCGGAGAACAAGGACATCGCGCTGCACGAGATCGCCGACCGTCTCGCCGCCGAGTGCGGGGTGCGCGCCGTGCCATCGACGGTGCACCAGTTCTTCGCCCGGCGCGGCATCACGTACAAAAAAAGACGGCGCAAGCTGCGGAGCAGCAGCGACCGGACGTCCTCGCCCGCCGCCGTGCCTGGTTCGACGGTCAGCCCGATCTCGATCCCGAGCGGCTGATCTTCATCGATGAGACCGGCGCATCCACCAAGATGGCGCGCCTGCGCGGCCGCGCCCCCCGCGGCGAACGCTGCCGGGCGGCCGTGCCGCACGGCCACTGGAAGACCACCACCTTCACCGCCGGGCTGCGGCTGTCCGGCATGACCGCCCCGATGGTGCTCGACGGCGCCATGCACGGCGCCGCCTTCTGGGCCTACGTCGAGCAGATCCTGGTGCCCGAGCTGACACCCGGCGACGTGGTGGTGATGGACAATCTGCCGGCCCACAAGATCGCCGGCGTGCGCCAAGCCATCGAGGCTGCCGGCGCCCGGCTGCTGTACCTGCCGCCCTACAGCCCCGACTTCAATCCCATCGAACTCGCCTTCGCAAAGTTCAAAGCTCTTCTCCGCAAGGCCGCTCCACGCTCCGTCGAGGCCCTCTGGCAAACCATCGGCCGCCTGCTCGACGCCTTCTCCCCGCAGGAATGCCTGAACTATTTTGCCGCCGCGGGATACGACCTCGATTAAGTCGAATCTGCTCTAGCCCGGATTTCTCACCGATTTGAACTGGCGTCGGTGCTGCGGCGAGGTCTTGCGCGCGTTTTGTCGATGGACGAGCGGAACCGAGGCCCGTCGGTCGGGCTGTCCGGCTCAGGGGGAGTGGCTGTCTCGGGTCTCGCTGCTTGAGGTGGGTCGGGGGCGGGAGCCGCTTACGCCGCGGCGGCGGCCAATCGGACATGGGCGAGCGCCCAGGCGTTCTGCCAGGGAAAGGCCGAGGCCATCGCGAACTTGATGCGTCGGGCCGAGATGCGCACCAGGGCGCCGACCTTCAGCAGCTTCAGGCGGATGCTGCCGCAGGTGGCGTCGGCGAGTTCGCTATGGGCGAGACCGGTCCGGCGCAGCGCCGCCAGCAGCACGTAGGCGAGCGAGGCGAACCACAGGCGGAGCTGGTTGGCCCGCATGGTGTGGCTGGAGGTGCGGTCGGCGAACAGGTCGAGCTGGCATTCCTTGATCCGGTTCTCCATCTCGCCCCTGGCGCAGTACAGCCGCTCGTAGAGGGTGCGGGCGTCGAACTTGCCGGCCTTGAGCGAGGTGACGACGAAGCGCGGGTTGCCGCCACGGTCGCCGCGTCCCGCCATCCACTCGGCCTTGGCGACGACGCGGCGCCGGCGGCTCCAGCTCTCCCGCGTCGTCCAGCGGAAGTCGGCGAAGCGGCGCACGGTGCGGCCGCGGTCGAGCGCTTCCTGCTCGGCCCAGGCCAGCACGGCGTGGATGTGCTCGACCAGGCGTGCGTTGCGAGCCAGGCCGAACAGGAAGTCGACCCGGTTCGCCTCGCACCAGGCCATCGTCTCCTCCCGGGCGAAGCCGGAGTCGGCGCGCAACAGGATGCGCACCCGCGGCCAGCGTTCGCGGATCTGGCCGACGATGCGGGCGACCTCCTGAACCGCGCCGGCGCTGGCGTCGATGTCGGCCCGGCGCAGCTTCGCCGCCAGCAGGTGGCGGCTGCAGAAAATGTAGAGCGGCAGGTAGCAGTAGGCATCGTAGTAGCCGTGGAAGAAGCGCCCCTCCTGCTCGCCGTGCAGCGGATCGTCGGTGGCGTCCAGGTCCAGCACGATCCGCGCCGGCGGCCGGGCATGCGCGTCCAGGAACAGCTCGACGAAGAGGCGCTCGATGGCGGCGGGGTCGTGGCCGATCCTGTGGTAGCGGCTCGGCGCCGGCCGGCCCAGTTCCAGGCGGTTCAGCGTCGACTTGCCGGCCAGCGGGGCGCAATCCCGACGCCTGGCCGCGAGCTTGCCGGCGAGCACCGCCAGGGCGGGATCGTGGCGCAGCACGTCGTGATCGTTGAGGTCCTCGTAGCCGAGCGCCAGGCCGAACACCCGCTGGCCCACCAGGGTCGTCACCTTGTGCTCGATCTGCGCCGGATCGCGGGCATCGCTGAAGCAGGCGGCGAACCGATCGACCAGGCGGATCGCCCGGTCGGTCGCGCCCAGCAGCAGTGCACCGGCATCCGAGGTCATCGCCCCGCCGTCGAAAGCCGCGACAACGGCGCGCCCCTCGACAGGTGCAAATCCGAACAAGTCCGCGCTACACTCCGTGGGCATCGGGGGCATCCTCTGCTGAGCCTTAAGCCTTTGTCGCAGAAGAATTATCGCCCAGTCGGACCCCCGATGCATCTATCCGCTGTGAGATATCCGGGTTAGAAGAGGCGCGGTCAGAAACGTTATGAATGCGAGCAGGCATGGACATTTGCATCGGCTTTGATTCTGCATGGGCAGATAAAATAAACACTCCCGGATCCATCTGTGCTGTAAGCATCGAGAAGGGTAATCCCGCCGTGTTGCATGTTCCGCAATTGGTGTCGTTCGATCAGGCGCTCACTTTCATCCAGACAGTTCGCTCCAAAAATGGTGCGACGCTTGTCGCGCTCGATCAGCCGACGGTGGTTGCCAATTGGAACGGAATGCGGTCCGTAGAGCGCGTAGCCGCTTCTCCCATCGGTTGGCTTGGCGGAGGCGTTTAGCCT
>JBFWNZ010000302.1:0-4758 GCA_050250795.1 Alphaproteobacteria bacterium
TCGATTTCTGGTAGGCGTTCCACTTCGCCTCGCTGTGCCAGAACGGATAGGGATAGCGCCCCGGCGGCAGCTGATTGCGGAAATACGCCTCGATGACCATGACGGTGCCGCCGTCGGGACCGGTCTCCACCGACCAGTTGCCGGTGTACATGTAGAGCGACATGTACAGATCCTGGAACAGGTCGCCGCGGAAGACGCTGGTCTTCTTGTCGTCCTGGGGGATGCCCGGCTGCTGGCCGCCGAACAGGAAGGAATAGCCGCGCATCGACTTTTCGGGGCCCTGGCCGATGGCCTTGCGACAGGCCTCATGCGCCGCGATGTCGCCCGGATCGGCGAGCGGGCAGGCCTTGGCGAGCGAGGCGGCGACGGCGCCGGCATAGGCCGGCACATCGAACGCCGCGCGTGCGTGACCCGGCGCCAGCGCGGCAAACCCGCCCGCGGCGAGAAGCACGGCCCCCGCCACGGCATTGCGTCGGAAGCGCTGCGGCAGCATCGCCGGCACGACCGCATCCTTGCGCAGCATATGATGATAGAGGATCGCCGCCCCGGCATGCAGGCCGATCAGCGCGAGCAGCGTATAGGCGGCCCACTGCTTGTAGACGTAGAGCTGCATCGCATAGGCGCGGTCGTAGTCGAGCAGGCCGGGAAGCTCCAGCCCGAAGAAATGCGCATGCACGCCTTTGGCTTCGAGATACAGCCAGCCCAGGATCGGCGTCGCCAGCAGCAGGACGTAGATGGCGGCATGCGTCGCCCAGGCGCCCAGGCGCAGCAGCAGCGGCTCGCCGGCCGTATTGCCGGGGCGCGCGCCGCCGAACAGCCGCCACAGGATGCGCAGCGGCACGAGGATCAGGACCGCGATGCCGATCGACTTGTGCAGCGCGATCGAGCCTTTCACCACCGGCAGCAGCGCCAGCAGGAACAGGCTCAGCACGAGGATGACGGTGACCCAGTGAAAGGCGATGCTGACGGAATCGTACGTCCCGCCGGATCGGCTGCCGGACTCGCTCTGCATGACATTCTCCCCCGATAGCTGCCGAGGCGCCGCGTGTTATGCCGTCCCCTGCCGCGCTCCCAGTTGAAATCGTTACCCGGGATTGCGAGGGCCGGCAATCGGCATCGGTGGGCGGGCGATGCGGCGGTTCTCCTCCGGATCGGTATGGGCAGTCACGCGGTTGACAGTGCTCGAGACGGGCATGCGACGAATCCTGCGGCGTTGCCGCGCTGTCGCCTCGCACCTGCCGCGCCGTCGCCCGACCCTCAGCCCTTGCGGATCACCTCGTTCCAGCGGCAGCGCAGCGGGGCCTTGCCGGTCAGCATGGCGGCGGCAGTGTCGCGCTGGGCGGGGGTCATCTCGCGCCACATCTCGTCGGAGATCTTGAGCGCGTCCTTGTTGCCGCCCGCCTCGGCGTAGCGGAACCAGGAATAGGCGACCGGGATGTCGGTGCTGGCGCCCGCCACCGCGGCGCCGACGCGGCGGATGACGCGCACGCCGTCGACCGTGTCGCCGGAATAGATCTGGCCGAGCTTGAAGGCGGCGTCGGCATTGCCCTGCGTCGCGGACTGGCACAGCCAGTCGACCGATTGCGGCGTGTTGTAGAAGCCCTCGCCCTCGTTCAGCGAGCAGCATAGCGCCTCGCCCACCTTGTACTGGGCCAGGGCGTCGCCGCGCCGCGCGGCGTCGATGTTGTTCGAGACGATGGCCTTGTCGCGCGCCATGTTGGCGCCCTCGACGGCCGCGCCGGCGCAGCCGGCCAGCATGAGCAGCGCCACGGCAGCGGCCGCGATTTTCCCAATAGTCACAATGCCTCGCTTGCGGCCATCCCGTCCGGCCGTCCCTCTGGATTGCCCCCGCCGGGATGCTAGCGGAACGATCCGTCCGGCGGAACCCGGCAATGCGGTCCGCCCTCCCGCCGCGCCGCATCGCGTGCTAGCGTCCCGTGCGGAGGAAACGCCACCGAACGGGGCAATGGACATGGCTGGACAGGCGGTTGGACAGGCGGCCGGGGCGCTGGACCCGGATTGCATCGCGCTGATCGGGCTGGGCGAGGCGGGCACTGCGATCGCGCGCGGGCTGGCCGAGCAGTCGGGCTGGCTGGGCGAGCAGTCGGGCTGGCTGGGCGCGCGGGGGCGCAATGCGCGCCGGCTGATCGGGGTCGACACGGCGCTGGACGATGGCGGGCCGAAGGGCGCGGCCATCGGCGCGCATGCGCGGCAATACGGCGTGGCGCTGGCCGGCGCCTACACCCCCGCGCTGGCCGAGGCGGAGATGGTGTTCTGCCAGGTGCCGGGCGTGGACGCGAAGGCGGCGGCCCAGGCGGCGGTGCAGGTGCTGAAGCCGGGCACGGTCTATCTCGACATCTCCACCCTGACCGGCAAGGAGGCGCGCGAGATCGCCGGCATCGTCACGGCAAGCGGGCTCGACTATGTCGACGCAGCGGCGGTGGGCGGCTTCGCGAGCCAGGGCTATAAGGCCCGCCTGCTGCTGGCGGGGCCGGGCGCGGCGCGGGCGGCGGCCTGGATGGCGCCGCTGGGCTTCGAGACCGAGGTGGCGAGCGACCGCGCGGGCGACGCCTCGGCGATCAAGATCGTGCGCTCGATCATGATGAAGGGCATGGAGGCGCTGTCGGTGGAGTGCCTGACGCTCGCCTGGCGGCAGGGCATCCTGGACGAAGTGATCGCCTGCATGCGCGATGTCGACGAGCACGGCTTCCGCGAGTTCATCCAGATGCTGCTGGTCACGCATATGGCGCATGCCAAACGGCGCATGGAGGAGATGGACAAGGCGATGCAGAATCTGCGCGAATCCGGAATGGAGCCGCTGATGACCGCCGCCACCGTCGCCTCGCACCGGCGCACGGTGGAGGCCGGCGCCACCACCGCCGACGGGTCCAAGCCGTCGCTGGCGGACGCCCTGAAAATCCTGAGCGAGCGGGTGGTTACGCCCGCCGTCACCCCTGGGGAGAAGACCGCATGAGCACATTCGCCGAACGCCTCTGGAACGCCCGCGTCACGGGCGGCCTGATCACCGCCGGGCCGGAGGATATGCCCGAGACCGTCGAGGCCGCCTTCAAGGTGCAGGACGAGGTCGCCAAGGCGGGCGGCCTGCCGCGCGGCGGCTGGAAGGTGGGCTCGACCAGCATCGCCATGATGCAGAAATTCGGCGCGACCGAGCCGGCGCCGGCGCCGATGTACCGCCAGGACTGCTACGACAGCCCGGCCACGCTGACCGTGTTCGCCGCGCATAAGCCGATGGTCGAGGCGGAGATCGCCTTCCGCCTGGGCAAGGACCTGCCGGTGCGGGCGACGCTCTACAGCCCCGAGGAAGTGGCCGACGCGGTGGACGGCGTCGCGCCCTGCTTCGAGGTGGTGGGCTCGCGCCTGACGACGGGCATGCTGACCTCGGGCCGGCTGCTGCTGCTGGCCGACAACGGCGCCAATATCGGCTTCGTCGCCGGCAAATGGATCGCGGACTGGCGCGGCATCGACCTCGCCAAGGTTACGCTGACCATGTCGGTCAACGGCGAGAAGGTGTCGGACGGCATCGGCGAAAAGGCGATGGGCAACCCGTTCAACGTCATGGCCTGGATCGCCAATCACCTGTCCAAGCGCGGCTACGGCATGCACAAGGGCGAGGTGGTCAGCTCCGGCTCGCTCAGCAGCCAGGCCTTCGTGCATGACGGCGACGTGGCGGATGCCGATTTCGGCCCGCTCGGCACCGTGCAGGTGCGGATCGAGGCGAAGTAGGGGCGGGCCACTCCACCGCCGTCATTCCGGGGGCCGCATCGCGGCAACCCGGAATCCAGGGCGACCGGCAGGGTGCCGCTGGCCCTGGATTCCCGCGTGCGCGGGAATGACGGTTGGGGGTCTTGCGCCTACTCCGCCGCGGCGGCCTTGGCGCTCTCCGCGCGGAACAGGGCCATCAGGTCGCCGGCGCGGGGCAGGGTGCCGAAGCCGGACAGCATGCCCGCCGCGCGGTCGAGCGCGGCCGGGGCCAGCACGCCGGTCGCGCAGTCGCGGAACTTGGCGTCGGTGTCGGCCTCGGTCATCGGCTTCTGGCTGGAGCCGCTGGGGAACTGGACCTTGGTCTCCAGCACGCTGCCATCGGCCATCGTCACCTGGACCAGCGCCGGGTTCTGCTTGGCGAGGTCGGCGGAGACGACCGCGTCCTCATAGGCCTCCATCGCGATGCGCGGCAGCAGGTCCTTGATCTCGGGCCGGTTCTTCATCTCCGGCTTGAAATGGCGCAGCCGCACCTCGCCGTCGACGAGGCCGGTGGCCAGCCCGTACTGCATCGAGAAGCGCATCTGCATCTCGTTCTGCGGGTCGGGATACATCAGGTTCTGGTAGTTCGAGGGCGGCACCACGGTGCGCACCGACGCGACCTTCGTCCAGTCGATGTCGTGGGTCTCGCGCAGTTCCAGCAGGCCGTCGAGCGAGCGGTGCACGCTGCCGCAGCAGGGATAGGCCTTGAGCCCCAGCCCGAATTCCAGGATCGCCAGCGGGTTGCCCAGCTTGGCCAGCGGCGCCGCGAAGCCCGGCGAGTCCGGCCCGGCATAGAGGTCGCGGAAGCTCCACTTGCCCTCCAGCATCTCGGGATGCGCGCCCACCCCGGCCTCGGCCAGCGAGGCGGCGAGCAGCGCGTTCTGGGCCGCGAGGCCGGCATGCAGCGGCTTCGCCATGGTGCCGAACTGGCGCTTGGAGCCGGCGGCCATGCTGACCGCGAGGCCCAGCGCATTGGTCACGCCCGCCTTGTCGAGG
>JBFWNZ010000303.1:0-4733 GCA_050250795.1 Alphaproteobacteria bacterium
CCGTTCGCCAACGCCCCTCCGCGGCGATATTTGCGAGGCCGGCGATCCGCAGCAAATGTTTTTATTTTTCGATTATTTAAGGGAAAAATCGCTAAAACACGGGACAATTTGCAGAATGCCGGTCGCCAGCATGTCGGCGCTCGGGATTCCGCAATCGACCGGGAGCGGGTTTGCATGAACATCGTCTTTGCCGTGGCCGCCGGCGGTGCCCTGGGTGCAGTTGCGCGGCATCTGCTTGTGTCCAGGATCGCCCATTGGGCCGGCACCGGTTTTCCGTGGGGCGTCCTTTCGGCCAATATCCTCGGCAGCATCGTCATGGGCGCGCTGGTCGAGGCGATGGCGCTGGCCTGGTCGCCCAGCCCGGAACTTCGGGCCTTCCTCACGGTAGGACTGCTGGGCGGCTTCACGACCTTTTCAAGTTTCGCGCTGGATGTCGGCGTTCTGCACGGCCGCGGTGAATTGGGCCTCGCGGCGCTGTATGTGCTGGCCTCCGTTGCGCTGTCCATCCTGGGCCTATTCGGCGGGATGGCGGCGGTGCGGCACCTGGTCGGTTGATCGCGCAATGTCGGATGTGGAACAGCGCAGCGTCGCTCAGGACGAGGAGGGATTGCGGCTCGACCGCTGGTTCCGACGGCATTTCCCCGACCTGACCCATGGACGGTTGCAGAAACTGCTGCGCACCGGGCAGGTCCGGGTGGACGGCCGTCGCGCCGAGTCCGGTACGCGGTTGTCGGCGGGGCAGGCCATCCGCATTCCGCCGCTGGGCGAGGCACCCGCCCCGGTGCCGTCGGGGCGCCCGGCACAGACACCATCCTCGGCCGATGCGGATTTCGTGCGCGAACTGGTGATCCGCATGGATCGCGAGGTGATTGCGATCAACAAGCCGCCGGGATTGGCGGTGCAGGGGGGCACCGGCACTGCCCGGCATCTCGACGGCATGCTGGATGCGCTTCGCTTCGACGCACCCGAACGGCCGCGGCTGGTCCATCGGCTCGACAAGGACACGAGCGGCGTCATGCTGCTGGCCCGGACGGCGGCGGCGGCGGCGGCGCTGGGCGAGGCCTTCCGCGGCCGGACGACGCGCAAGATCTACTGGGCGCTGGTGGCCGGGATGCCCCCGGTCGAAGCCGGTACGGTCGATCTGCCGCTTGCCAAGCTGCCGGGCCGCGCGGGCGAAAAGATGGCCGTCGACAGGGAGGCCGGAAAGCGCGCCATCACCGAATACATCACCCTGGACCGGGCGGGAAAGCGCATCGCCTGGCTGGCATTGTGGCCGCGAACGGGGCGGACGCATCAGCTGCGCGCGCATTGCGCGGCCATCGGCACGCCGATCCTGGGCGACGGCAAGTATGGCGGGGCGGCCGCCCATGCCGATCTGCCGGCCGACCTGCCCGGCCGGCAGATGCTGCATCTGCATGCCCGCCGGATCGTGCTGCCGCACCCCTCGGGCCGGGGCACGCTCGACGTGTCTGCCGATCTGCCGCCGGCCCTGGCCCAGAGCTGGGCCTATTTCGGGTTCGACGACATCCGGGCCGACGACCCGTTCAAGGACCTCGACTGACGGCCTTTCAAGCGGCCCGGCGGTTGGCGGCGATGAAGCCGTCGATCTCGGCATCGGACATCGAATTGCGGAACATCTCCTGCCGCATCTTCACCCGCTGCATGCTGATGTCGCGGATCGCCGCCGTGATGCGGTCGAGGTCCCCCTTGCCGCCGATCAGGCTCACGGCCTCCTTCGCCTGTTCGTCGTAGTGGTGTTCCTCGTCGTCATAGATGGTCTGCATCGCCTTGGCGGTCATCTCGTTGACCTCGCTGCCGCGCAGCTTCGCGCCTTCGCGGAACAGGCGCGCCCCGCCGCCTTCGGTCAGGCCGACGGCGGCGCGGTCGAGGGCCGAACCGGTCGCCATGTATTTGCGCCGCACTTCGCGCAGCTTCTTCTCTTCCTCCAACTGCACCGTGTCGGCCGGCGAGATCGGGCGGCCCATGAGATGCTCGAAGATGTCGGCCAGGACGACGTAGTGGTTGAATTCCTGCGTCAGTTGGAGAAGGCGGAAGTGGAAGTCGTGCCGGTCGATGCCCTTATCGACCTGCGGGTACATCGCCACGGTCTCCGCCAGTTCCTTGTGCAGGCCGTTGAAGTAGCCGTCCACGGGGTTCAACTCCTTCCAGAGCTGGGCCTTGAGATAGAAGATGTGGTCGTCCTTGGAGGCCTTGGCGAAGAAGCGCTTCGCGATCTCGCCCTCGCATTCCCAATAGGGGTAGGCGGCGTCCAGCAGGGCGGCAGCGTAGTCGGTCATGTAGCGGTTCCTCCGGATTGTTGTTTATCCGCGAACTCTAGCATGCTCGATGCCCTGTCGTGGCGGGCCCGGTCGTTTCGGTGTAGGGTCGGCGGCGCGACGAGGGAAGGACGTGAGGATGCCCGCAACCCGACCGCTGCGGTTGGCCGTGTTCGATTGCGACGGAACCCTGGTGGACAGCCAGCACATGATCGTTGCGGCGATGACGGCGGCGTGGCGCGCCTGCGGCATGGGCGACCCGCTTCCCGACCGGGTGCGGCGAGTCGTGGGACTGCCGCTGGTCGAGGCCTGCGGCGCATTGCTTCCCGATGCCGACCGCGCGCAGCATCAGCGCGTGGCGGACTGCTATGTCGAGGCGTTCCGCGCTCTCCGTCTGGACCCATCGATCGAGGAGCCGCTGTTCCCCGGCGTACGGACGGCGCTGGAAACCCTCGACCGGATGGGTGTCATGCTCGGCATTGCGACCGGCAAGGGGCGGCGCGGTCTTCTCTCGACCCTGGAGCGGCACGGTCTTGCGAGATATTTCGTCGTGCTGAAGACCGCCGATGACGGTCCCGGCAAACCCAGTCCGCATATCCTGCTGGCGGCCATGGACGAGGCGGGGGCGACGCCCGAAACCACGACGATGATCGGCGACACCACCTATGACATCCAGATGGCGCTGGCCGCGGCGACGCGCGCCGTCGGCGTCAGCTGGGGATATCATCCGCCGGCCGAACTGGCCGCCGTCGGCGCGCACCGCGTGATCGACGATTTCAGCCAACTCAACGACGCCCTGGATACGGTCTGGGGCAGGGGATGGGAGCACTAGCGACATGAAAAAGGTGCTGATCGGCCTGGTTGTGGTCGTGGTGGCGCTGCTGGTCGCCGCGGTCGCGGTGATGCAGAGCGTGGATTTCAACGAATACAAGGGTTTGATCGCCGAGAAGGCGAAGGAGGCGACGGGGCGCGACCTCAAGATCGAGGGCGACCTGAAGCTGGACCTGCTGACCTTCTCGCCCAGCATCGCGGTCGATGGCGTGCGCTTCCAGAACGCATCCTGGGGCACCCGGCCGGACATGATGGTGGTCAAGCGCTTCGAGGCGCAGGTCGCGGTCATGCCCCTGCTCTCGGGTACGGTCGAGGTCAAGCGGATCGTGTTGCAGGGCGCCGATATCCTGGTCGAAAAGAACCAGCAGGGGCGTGCCAACTACGAGTTCGATACGGCAAAGCCTGCGGAACCGGCGAAGCCTGCGGAAAGCGGCGGCAAGGACGCGCCCGGCCAGCTTCCGGTCGTGCATGCCGTTTCGGTCAAGGACTCGGTGCTGACCTATCGCGATGCGAAGACCGGCCAGACGCTGGAACTGAAGCTCGACGAGCTGTCGCTGGTCGGCGAAGGCGCGTCGGACCCGCTCAAGGTCAAGCTGGCCGGTGCCTATAACGGCGCTCCCTTCTCGGCGGACGGGACGCTTGGCGCACCGGCGGAAGCGATGAATCCCAGCCGTCCCTGGCCGATCGATCTGAAGGCCGAGGCCGGCGGTGCGATCGTCACGCTCAAGGGCAGCATTGCGCGTCCGGTTGAGGCGCAGGGAATCGACCTTGCCTTGAATGTCGCGGGCGAGACGTTGGAGAAGCTGTCGCCGCTCGTGGGTTCGCCGGTGCCGGCCATCGGTCCGTATCAGGTGACGGCGAAGGTGACGGGCGATGCCGACAAGCAGGTGAAGGTGAGCGACCTCAAATTGGTCGCTGGCACATCGTCCATCGGCGGCACGGTCACGGCGAGCATGTCGGGCGCGCGTCCGCGCATCGTCGCCGACCTGACCTCGGAACAGCTCAACATGGCCGATTTTGCCAAGGAGGCGGAGGGTTCGTCCCCGACGGGCGCATCCGCGCCGGCGGCGAAATCCGCCTCTTCCGCACCCGGCGGTCGCGAGCGCGTGATTCCGGATATCCCCATCCCGACGGCAATGCTCAAGCTGGTCGACGCGGATGTCGAGTTGAAGGCCAAGAAAATCCTGCTGAAGGAGAAGATGGCCTTCGATGACATGAACGTCGTGGCGCGGCTGAACAATGGAGACCTCAAGGTCAATCCGATCCGGCTGACGGCCGTCGGCGGCACCTTCGACGGTGCCGTGCGCCTGAACGGCGCGGCACAGACGCCGCAGAGCGAGTTCACGCTGAAAGCCGCCAAGTTGCCGCTGGCCACCGTGCTCAGCGATCTGGGCCATCCGGACGTGATGGAGGGCGACCTCAGCATCGACCTCGACCTGAAGGGCAGCGGCGACAATGTCCGCGCCATTGCCGCATCGCTGGCCGGCAAGGCCGATTTCATCATGGGCAATGGCAAGATGAAGAACTCGGCCATCGACGACATCGTCGGCGGCCTGGGCAAGTTCATGACCGAACTGGTCGCGGGCAAGAAGACCGAATACACCGTCGTCAACTGCTCGGTGAACC
>JBFWNZ010000304.1:0-4705 GCA_050250795.1 Alphaproteobacteria bacterium
CTCGACTACCCCTCTGTCGTGCCGGCGGACCCGACCGCGGAGCGGCCGGACCTGCCGGAAGAGCCGGATGCGCGCCGCCAGCCTTCTCTGCGCGGAACCGCGGCGGGCGATGCCGAGCCGCAGGCGATGGTTGCGCAGTCGCTGGAATCATCCGGCGGTGCGGTGCGCACGGCGATTGCGTTCGAGCCGCGCGACGGCCGGCTCTGCGTTTTCATGCCGCCGACCGAGACGCTGGAGGACTATCTCGATCTGCTGGCCGCGGTCGAGGATACGGCGGCGGAGCTGCGCCTGCCCGTGCATCTTGAGGGCTATACGCCGCCGCGCGATCCGCGCCTCAACCTCATCCAGGTCACGCCCGATCCCGGCGTGATCGAGGTCAATATCCATCCTGCTCATCGCTGGGACGAACTGGTCGCGAATACCGAGACCCTCTATGAGGAGGCACGCCTGTCGCGTCTCGGTACCGAAAAATTCATGATCGACGGCCGCCATACGGGGACCGGCGGCGGCAATCATCTGGTGCTGGGCGGCGCGACGCCGGGCGACAGCCCCTTCCTGCGCCGTCCCGACCTGCTGCGCAGCCTGATTGCGTTCTGGCAGAACCATCCCTCGCTGTCCTACCTCTTTTCGGGTCTGTTCATCGGCCCGACCAGCCAGGCTCCCCGGATCGACGAGGCGCGGCACGACGCGCTTTACGAGATGGAGATCGCGTTCCGTCAGATTCCGGATCGCGGCACTGCGATTGCGCCCTGGCTGGTGGACCGGGTGTTCCGCAATCTTCTGGTCGACGTGACCGGCAACACCCATCGCGCCGAGATCTGCATCGACAAGCTGTATTCCCCGGACGGTCCTACCGGACGGCTGGGACTGGTGGAATTCCGCGCCTTCGAGATGCCGCCGCATGCGCGGATGAGCCTTGCGCAGCAACTGCTCGTGCGGGCCTTGGTGGCGCGATTCTGGGAGACGCCCTATGAGCGGCCGCTGGTGCGCTGGGGCACACGGCTGAACGACCGCTTCATGCTGCCGGCGTTCGTGAAGGCGGATATCGAGGATGTGGTCGCCGATCTGCGTGCGCATGGCCTGCCGCTGGAGGCGGATTGGTTCGCGCCGCATCTCGAATTCCGCTTTCCGCTCTACGGCACGGTCAATTTTCTCGGCGTCGAATTGGAACTGCGGCAGGCGCTGGAGCCTTGGCATGTCATGGGCGAGCAGGGCGCCATCGGCGGAACGGTGCGGTATGTCGACTCTTCGATCGAGCGGCTGCAGGTCAGTGCGGCCGGCATGGTCGAGGGCCGTCATGTCATCGCCTGCAACGGGCGGCCCGTTCCCCTGACCGCCGATGAGACGGGTCGGCGCGTCGGCGGCGTGCGGTTCCGCGCATGGCAGCCGGCATCCTGCCTGCATCCGTTGATCGGCGTTCATGCCCCGCTGATCTTCGACATCGTCGATACCTGGGCCGGGCGCTCCATCGGCGGTTGCACCTATCATGTGGCGCATCCGGGCGGCCGCAATTTCGAGACCTTTCCCGTCAACTCCTATGAGGCGGAGGGGCGGCGCCTCGCACGCTTCTTCCCCTTCGGCCACACAGTCGGCCCGATGCATGTCGCCGAGGAAGCCCCGCATCCCGAATTTCCCTGCACGCTCGATCTGCGCCGGCCCGTGGCATGATCGTCGAAGCGCGGACCCTGCCGATCGACCCAGCGCGGCTGGCGGGCGGCTATCAGCCGCTGTCGGGCGTGTTCGACGAAATGCTGACCCCGGACGGCCTGTTGCGCCCGCATTGGGACGGCTTCATCAACGGTCTTTCCGGCCTGGCGGGCGAGGATCTGGCGCGTCGCATCGACGCCGCCCGGCAGCTGATCCACGAGAACGGCATCACCTATAACGTCTATGGCGATCCGGAGGGGCTGGACCGGCCCTGGAAGCTGGATACCGTGCCGCTGCTGATCCCGCCCGAGGAATGGGCGACGATCGAGCGCGGGCTGATCCAGCGGGCGCATCTGCTGAACAGGATTCTGGCCGATGTTTACGGTCAGCAGATGCTGATCCGCGAAGGCCATCTGCCGGCCTCGCTGGTCTTCGCCAATCCGCGCTTCCTGCGGCCCTGCCACGGTATCCGTCCGCCGGGCGGCGCATTCCTGCATGTCTATGCGGTCGATCTCGGACGTTCGCCGGATGGGCGCTGGTGGGTGCTGAACGACCGGGCGCAGGCACCCTCGGGCGCCGGCTACGCGTTGGAGAACCGCATCGTCGAGAGCCGCGTTCTCCCCGATCTGATTCACAATGCGCGGGTCGAAAGGCTTGCCGCCTTCTTCCGCGATTTGCGCGAATCCCTGCGTGCCCGGCTGCCGCATCGCGACGACCCGCGCATCGTTCTGCTGACACCGGGGCCGTTCAACGAGACCTATTTCGAGCATGTCTATCTCGCCCGCTATCTCGGCCTGACCCTGGTCGAGGGGGCGGACCTGACGGTACGCGACGACGCCGTGTTCCTGCGCACGTTGACGGGGCTGCAGCAGGTCGACGTCATTCTGCGCCGGCTGGACGACGATTTCTGCGATCCGCTCGAATTGCGGGACGATTCCTCGCTGGGCGTGGCTGGGTTGGTACAGGCCTATCGGGCCGGCAATGTCGTCATCGCCAATGCGCTGGGCAGCGGCGTCGTGGAATGCCAGGGGCTGATGGGTTTCCTGCCGGGCCTCTGCCGGCATTTCTTCGGCGACGACCTGATCCTGCCGAATATTGCGACCTGGTGGTGCGGCCAGCCCCAGGCGCGCGAGTTCGTGCTCGATAATCTGGAACGCCTCGTGATCCGGCCCACCTTTGCGACCGGGTCCATCGTGACCGAAAGCGGGGGCGCAGTGGCGGGCGCGGATCTCGACAGCGCCGCGCGCGAGGCGTTGCGTGCCCGCATCCGGCATCGCGGCTATGCCTATCTGGGTCAGGAATCCGTCACGCTCTCAACCGTCCCGATCCTGACGGAGGGGCGTATGACCCCGGTTCCCATGACCTTGCGCGCCTTCGTGGCGGCGGCGGGCGATGGCTATATCGTCATGCCCGGCGGGCTGACGCGCTTTTCGGTGTCCAGCGATACCCGTTCGGTCTCCATGCAGCGGGGCGACGGCAGCAAGGACACCTGGGTTCTGTCCTCGGGGCAGGTTTCGTCCTTCAGTTTGCTGACGCCGTCCGACGCGCCGGTTCCGTTGCGCCGAAGCGGCCAGGACCTGCCCAGCCGGGCGGCCGACAACCTGTTCTGGCTCGGCCGCTACGCCGAGCGGGCCGAGAGCGTCATGCGCCTGCTGCGCGCCTTGCTGTCGCGTCTCAGCGGGGACATCGGACCGCTGGACCGGCGCAGCGAACTGAACCGCCTGTTGCGCGTGCTCGTCACCGAGGGCGCGGCGCCCGCACGCCTGCGCCAGCCGCGCGGCGGCCGTAACGCACCGCTCGATCCGCGCTACACCCAGGGTCTGCGCAACAGCCTGTCGCAGCTGCAGCGGACCGCCTCGCTGGTCCGCGAGCGCCTGTCCCTCGATGCCTGGCGCATCCTCAACCGGCTGTTCCAGGACACGCAGTGGCAGCACCCGTCATTCGGCGCCGAGATGGGTTATGCCCAGACGCGTCTGGACGAAATGATCTACCTGATGGCGGCTTTCAGCGGCATGGCCCAGGAAAACATGACCCGGGGCGTCGGCTGGACCTTTCTGGATATCGGCCGCCGCGTGGAACGGGCGCTGCACGGGTCGCTGCTGCTCAAGGTGCTGCTGAAATCCCGCCAGCCCAATGAGGACGGCACGCTGGAGCTGTTGCTGGAACTCGCCGACAGTTTCATGACCTATCGGTCGCGCTACCTGACGCCGCCGCGTCTGCCGCAGGTCGTGGATCTGTTGCTGGCGGACGAGAGCAACCCGCGCGCCATCGCCTTTCAGCTTGCGACATTGGACCGGCATGCAGCCCTTCTGCCGCGCGACGGTACGTTGCCGGGGCTGGCGGCGGAGCAGCGCATCATGCGGGCGCTGCTGACCCAGGTGCAGCTTGCGGATATCGAAACCTTGTGCCGGCCCAATCCGCGCGGCGTGCGGGTCGAACTTGAGGCGCTGCTGACCCGGCTTGAGGACGATTTGCCGGAGTTCTCGGAGACCATCGGCCGGACCTATTTCACCCATGCCAAGGCGGTGCGCTTCGACCGCCCGGCAGGCCGCGCGGGACGGGCCGAAAAGCCATGATCCTGTCCGTTTCCCACCGCAACATCTTCCGCTATGGGCTGGCGGTGTCGCTCGCCCGCCATGCCCTGCATCTGGCGCCGCGCGCGACACCGGCCCAGACATGCCACCGGCATGACTATGTTCTGGACCCGCTGCCCGAAGTGCGCACCCGCTGCACGGACTTCTTCGGCAATGTCGTCGATTTCATCTCGTTCCAGACCGATCACACGGTGTTCGCCATCGAATCCCGCAGCGTGGTCGAGATCACGCCGCCCATTCCCCCCGTGGCGGCGCTGACCCCGCCCTGGGAGCAGGTGCGCGACAGCGTGGCCGTCGATCTGGCACCGGACTCGCTCGCCGCCTATGAATTCTCGTTCGACTCGCCATTCACGGCGACCGATGCCGATCTGGAGGCATTGGTCGTTCCCAGTTTTCAGCCCGGCCGGCCGATCCTGGAGGCGGCGCGCGACCTGACCGCGCGCAGCTATCGCGAATTCGCCTAC
>JBFWNZ010000305.1:0-4688 GCA_050250795.1 Alphaproteobacteria bacterium
GCGACCTCGGCTATTCCGAGGAAGAGGTGAAGGCCTTTGCCGCCACCTATCAGGTGCAGAACGAGGAGCCGAACGACCAGGGCGAGATGTTCATGCGCCCGGGCCGCGATTCCGACCGCTTCCCGCTGGTCTTCCCGAACGAGCAGGCGGCGCGGGCGGCCAATGGCGGCGCCTATCCGCCGGACCTGTCCCTGATGACCAAGGCGCGCGAGGGCGGGCCGGAATACGTCC
The DNA here is from genome assembly GCA_050250795.1 of Alphaproteobacteria bacterium. Classification (GTDB taxonomy): domain Bacteria; phylum Pseudomonadota; class Alphaproteobacteria; order UBA8366; family UBA8366; genus JBFWNZ01. The sequence continues at coordinate 232 of JBFWNZ010000305.1, forward strand.
ACGCCCTGATGGTCGGCTATCAGCAGGCGCCGTCGGACTTCAAGCTGCTCGAAGGTCTGTATTACAATGCCTATTTCCCCGGCCACCAGATCGCCATGCCGACGCCGCTCAACGCGGGGCAGGTGACCTATGCCGACGGGACCGAGGCGTCGGTCGACCAGATGGCGAAGGACGTCACCGCCTTCCTGATGTGGACGGCCGAGCCGAAGATGGAAGCGCGCAAGGCCATGGGCATCAAGGTGATGCTGTTCCTGCTGGTGGCCACGGGCCTGCTGATCGCGGTGAAGAAGCGGATCTGGCGCAACATGCACTGATCGGCGGCCGCCGGACGACAGGATGGGGCCGCGGCCGTTTCGACCGCGGCCCCTTTCGTATCCGGCGGCCGACCCTGGAGAGGAGAAGGCGATGAGCGAACCCGGATGCCCGCCGGTGATCGGCGTGATCGGCGGCAGCGGCCTGTACGACATTCCCGGCCTGGAAGACGTGCGCTGGCAGCGCATCGACAGCCCGTTCGGCGCGGCTTCCGACGAACTGATGTTCGCGACGCTGGGCGGGCAGAAGATGGTGTTCCTGCCACGCCACGGCCGCGGCCATCCGCTGCCGCCGACCGGCGTGAATTATCGCGCCAATATCGACGCGCTGAAGCGGGCCGGCGTGACGGATATCCTGTCGCTCTCGGCCGTGGGGTCGCTGCGCGAGGACCTGCCGCCGGGCAGCTTCGTGGTGGTCGACCAGTTCATCGACCGGACCTTCGCGCGGGAGAAGTCGTTCTTCGGACCGGGGCTCGTGGCGCATGTGTCGATGGCCGATCCGGTCTGTCCGCGGCTGGGCGACGCGGTGGCGGCGGGTGCCGCGGCGGCGGGCATCCCGGTCACGCGCGGCGGCACCTATCTGGCGATGGAAGGGCCGCAATTCTCGACCCGCGCGGAATCCGAACTCTACCGGTCCTGGGGCTGCGCGGTGATCGGCATGACCAACATGCCCGAGGCCAAACTCGCCCGCGAAGCGGAGATCTGCTACGCGACCGTCGCCATGGTCACCGATTACGACTGCTGGCATCCGCATCATGACGACGTGACGGTGGACGCCATCGTCCAGGTGCTTCTGGCCAATGCCGACAAGGGGCGGGCCCTGGTGCGCCAGACCGTGCCGCTGCTGTCGGGCCGGACGCAGGCCTGCCACGCCGGCTGCCAGACCGCGCTCGACAACGCCCTGATCACCGCGCCGGAGATGCGCGATCCCGCACTGACGGCCAAGCTGGACGCCGTGGCCGGACGGGCGCTGGCGCGGCGGTAAGGCTCAGGCCGCGTCGCGCCGGTCGGGCGGCGGCTCCCGGTCCGTCTCCGGCGGCTGCGGCTCGGCGCGCGGGTCGAGCTCGACCGAGACCGGCGAGGTCCGTGGCACCACCTGGAACGGCGCCTGCGCCTCCGGCGGCAGCGGCGGGCGGACCCGCATCCGCCACAGGCCGAACCCGGTCGCGAGCGCCCCGATCGAGGCCATGAACAGGAACAGGCCGGTCGGGCCCAGCACATGCATCGCCGCCGATCCGGCCAGCGGCCCGAAGGTCGCGCCCACGCCATAGGCGAGCAGCAGGCCGCTGCTGGCCGCGACCATGTCGGCGGCCTCCACATGGTCGTTCGCATGCGCGACGCTGAGCGGATAGAGCGCGAAGCACAGCCCCCCGAACAGCGCGATGGCGCAGAGCAGGACGACCGGGCCGAAGGACGGTGCCGCGGCGGTCGCGCAGCCGACGACTGCCAGTCCGGCGACGACGCCGACCATCACGGTGCGGCGGTCGAAGCGGTCCGACAGGCGCCCGAGCGGGAATTGCAGGACCAGGCCGCCGATGATCGCAGCCGTCATGAAGCGGGCGACGCCGGCGGTGTCGAGCCCGATATTCTGGGCGAAGACCGGCCCCATCCCGTAGAACGCGCCGAGCATCACGCCGCTGGCGGCGGCACCCAGCACGCCGAAGGGCGAGATGGCGTAGAGCGCGCGGAAGCCGAAGGCGCGTACATCGGGCAGCTCGGGCGCGGGGAAGCGGGTGAGTGCGACCGGCACCAGCGACACCGACAGCAGCATCGAGGCGACGACATAGAGCAGGAAGCGCGTCGGGTCCGGCAGGGTCAGCAGCAACTGGCCCAGGCCCTGGGCGAGATAGATCGTCACCATGTAGAGCGACAGCACCTGCCCGCGGAAGCGGTTCTCGGCGCGCGCGTTCAGCCAGCTCTCGATGCCCATGAACAGACCGGCGAGGCAGAAGCCCTCGACGAAGCGCAGCACGCCCCACAGCCAGGGATCGAGGGTGAGGCCGTGGGCCAGGGCGGCGGTGGAGAAGAGCGAGGCGAAGGCCGCGAAGGCACGGATGTGGCCCACGCCGCGCACGATGCTCGCCGCCCGCATCGAGCCCAGCAGGAGCCCGGCGAAATAGGCGGCAAGCACCGCGCCGCTCACCAGGGTCGGCGTCGCCGCCTCGGCGAGCCGCACGCCCAGCACGGTGCCCAGGAGTCCGGCGCCCAGCATGAGCAGGAATGCGCCCAGCAGAAGCGCCAGGATCGAGGGCAGGATCGTCCGCATGTCTCTTCCTTCGCCGTGCGGGCCGGCGGCGGGGCGTGGCCCCGCTTCGGTCAGCCCGTCTTCTTCTCGCGTGCCTCGATGGGCAGTTCCGCCTTCTTCCAGGCGGTGAAGCCGCCGCCGAGATGGGCGACGCGCTCGACGCCCATCTCGGTCAGGGTCTTGGCCGACAGCGCCGACCGCCAGGCGCTGGCGCAGAACAGGACCAGCTGCTTGCCGGAGCCGAAGGCCTCCTTGAAATAGGGGCTGTCCGGATCGACCCAGAACTCAAGCATGCCGCGCGGGGCATGCATCGCGCCGGGGATCGTGCCGTCGCGTTCCAACTCGCGCGGGTCGCGGATGTCCACGAACAGCGTGTCCTCGTTGCCGAGCAGGGTCTTCGCCTGCTCGACATCGATGGTTTCGACCACCGCATTGGCCTCTTCGAGAAGCTTGCGGAACCCTTTCTTCAGCGGCTTTGCCACGGTTCGTCCTCCTGGGTCAGCCGACATGCTCGGCGAAGAAGGCGAGCGTCCGCTCGCGTGCCGTCGCCGCGGCATCGGCATCGAAATGGCGGCGGTGGTCGCAGTTGAAGCCGTGCTCCACGCCCGGATAGACGTGATAGATCAGCTCGGTATGCGCCGCCTTGATGGCGTCCACGTCGGTCATCGGGATGCTCGCGTCCTTTTCCGCGAAATGCATCATGCCCGGCACCATCGCCTCGTCGTCGTTGAACTGGATGATCTGGCCGCCGTAATAGCTGACGGTCGCCGCCACCCCCGGCACGCGCGCATTGGCGAGCCAGGTCAGCGAGCCGCCCCAGCAATAACCGACGACCCCCACCTTGCGTTCCGTGCCGCCGCCCAGCGCCTTGACCGCCGCGGCGACATCCATCAGCGGATAGTGCCAGCCCTTTTCGCAGGACTTGGCCCGCACGTCGCGCGCCGTCGCGAAATCGGCCTCGGTGTAGCCGGTCTCGGTCCCCTTCGCGACGCGGTCGTAGACGGCCGGCGCGATGCAGACATAGCCTTCCTTCGCATAGCCGTCGGCGACCTCGCGCACATGCGCGTTCACCCCGAAAATCTCCTGGATCACGACCAAGCCGCCCTTCACCCGGCCCCGCGGCGCAGCGCGATAGGCACTCAGCTTGAAGCCGTCGAGTGCCACCAGTTCGATCTGCTCTCCCATAATGTCCCGTCCTCCCAGACTGCGGATTGCCTCCCCGCCGGCGCACCGGCGGCCCGACTGGGCGGCAGTATCGGGCAAGCGGCTGCGAAAGGCGAGACCCTGGCCGGAAATCCGCCCGCAACGGTGCGCAACGCCGCGATCTTCCTGTATTCTTGCCGCATGAAGCCCGGCAACAAGACGGTGGGACCGCGCCTGCGGATCGTGCTCGATCCGGGGGTGGCGCTCGGCCCCGGCAAGGTCGACCTGCTGGCCGGGATCGAGGCCACGGGCTCCATCGCCGCGGCGGGGCGCGGGCTCGGCATGAGCTATAAGCGCGCCTGGGGACTGGTCGAGGAGATGAACCTCGATTTCGGCGCGCCGGTCGCCCGGACCTCGAAGGGGGGCCGGACCTATGGCGGCGCCGAACTGACCGAGACGGGCAAGGCGATCCTGACCCTGTATCGCCGCATGGAAGCCAGCGCCGCGGCCGCCATCGAGGACGACATGGCGGCCCTTCGCGCCCTCAAGCGCACCGGACAGGAATAGCACAGCCCTTGCGGAGTCCCCGCCGGCGCGCTTATCTATCGATATATCCAATTAAACATATCGATGCGGACCCGCATGACAGGAGGAAGGGCATGACGACATCCTATCCCGCGCTACAGCTCTATATCGGCGGCGCCTGGAAGAGCGCAGAGGGCACGCCCGTCCTGAATCCCGCGGACGAATCCGTGCTG
>JBFWNZ010000306.1:0-4682 GCA_050250795.1 Alphaproteobacteria bacterium
TTTGTTCCTGGAGGCGAGTGCGGTTCCGTCGGACAAGCGTAATGAGAAGCGCCGTCCGATTGCCGAATTTTTCCTGTCGCGCGGCCTGGGGCAGGAGGCGCTCGGCGTCCTGCGCATGATGTCCTACACCGACCCGCGCCTTGAGACAGAGGTCGAATTCAAGGCGCTGCGCGGGGCGGCTCTGGTGCTTGCCGAACGCTATGACGAGGCGTTGAAGGACCTTCAGGACCCTCGCCTGGACAAGTTCCGCGAGGGGGCGCTGTGGCGGGGGGCGGCCCTTGCCGGCTTGCATCGCTACCGCGACGCGTCGCGCCTGTTCCAGTTCGCCGATCCGATTCTGCGCGCCTATCCCCATCCGCTGCGCGGGCGCCTGGGCATTCTGCGGGCCGTTGCGGCGATGGAATCCTTCGATATGGGCGCGGCCACCGTCTGGCTGAACCTTCTCATGGGACAGGCGGGCGAGATGGAGGAGCGGGTGCTCGCCCAGGTAAAGTTCCACCAGGGACGGCTGGCGCGGGCCGCCCGCAATCTCGACCGGGCCGTCGAGCTGTGGACCGAGGTCAAGCGCGGCGGCCATGCGAAAAGCGCCGCGGAGGCCGAGTACAATCTGATCGATCTGGGGCTCCAGCAGGAGACCGTCGGCCGGGACGAGGCGATCGAGCGCCTGGAGCGGTTGCGTTTCGCCTGGCGCGGCGACGATCTGGAATTGCGCGTGCTGCGGCGTCTGGGAGACCTGTATCTGGAGCGCAACGATTTCCGGAATGCGCTCACCATCCTGCGTATTGCCGTTACCAACTTCCCGGATGGGGAACCGGCCAAGGAGATCACCCAGCAACTCGCCGACATCTTCAAGCGACTGTATCTCGATGGCGAGGCGGACAAGATGCCGCCGCTGACGGCGCTCGCCCTCTACGACGAGTTCCGCGAACTGACGCCGGCCGGGCCCGATGGCGACCTGATGATACAGAAGCTGGCCGACCGTCTGGTCGCGGTGGAATTGCTGCCGCGCGCCGCGAGTCTTCTGGAGCATCAGATCCGCTATCGCCTGCAGGGCGAGGAGAAGGCGCGCGTCGGCATGAAACTCGCCGTGATCCGTCTGCTCGACCGCGATCCGCAAGGCGCGCTGGATGCGCTGCGGATCAGTTTCGTGGCCCGCATTCCCGAAGAGATGGAGCACGATATCCGCCGCATTCGCGCCAAGGCGACGTTCGAACTGGGTCGGACCTCGGAGGCGGTGGCCCTTCTCGCCGGCGATGTGAGCCGCGAGGCGGATCTGCTTCGCGCCGACATGTTCTGGCGCGAGAAGAACTGGTCGGAGGCCGGCAAGGTCCTGCAGCGGCTGGCCGGTCAGCCGCTTCCCGACGGCAAGGGGTACGATCAGGAACAGGCTCAGGTCGTGCTGAACTGGGCCGTCGCCTTGCGCTTGGACAACGATGAGCCGGGCCTTCGGCTGGTCTACGATGTCTACGGTCCGGCGATGCGCCGCAGTCCGCTGGCCGATGCCTTTGCCTTCATCGCCAGCCCGTCTGCCGCCGGCGGACGGTCGATCACGGAAGAGATTGCGGAAGTCGATAACTTTCAGGCTTTCCTGCAGAACTATCGCGACAGGTTCCTGAAGCCGACCGGCGGGAACGCGCCAGCGCCCTCCCGGCCGGCGCCCCCGGCGAACAATGCGCCGCCGCCCCCGCCCCAGGGCTGAGGCCGGTTAATTAGGCTGTCGCCGCCATGCCATTGTTGAAGCGGCCCGCCATCTGATCGCGGATATGCCGGCCGAGTTCCTGTGCGGCCGCGTGGCTGTTGGTCGGCAGGTACAGATTGATGTGGAAGGCGGGCAGAGGCGGCAGATTCCGGGCCATGCCGATGACTTCCAGCTGGTCGGGCACGCAACGCGCCAGCAGCGTGGCCACGGCCAGATCGGCTTCGAGGGTTGCCGAGAGGCCGTCGATGCTGGTCATCGTCCCGACATTGCGCCAAGTGCGTCCGAGGCGCTCCAGCGCTTTCAAGGCAACCGCACGGAAGGTGCAGGTCTCGTCCATGGTGGCCAGCGGCAGGGGGGTCTCATCGGCGGCACGCCCGCCCTTGCCGCCGATCCAGACCAGCCGGTCGGACAGCAGGCGCTCTGCATCGGGCGGGGTGTCGCTTTCGGTCGTCAAGGTCAGGTCGATTTCCCCGGCCGCCAGCGCGGCCTTGAGGTGAACCGAGGAGTCGCAGACCAGGGCGATATGCACCTGCGGCCATGCCGCGTTGAAGCCGCGCAGGATTGCCGGCATGTAGGGCCGCAGAATGTCGCGCGGCACTCCCAGACGGATTTCCCCTTCGAATGCCGGCATACGCATCGCGACCCAGACCTCGTCGTTCAGGGCGATCATACGGCGCGCATAGGGCAGCAGCCTTTCCCCTTCCGCCGTCGGCTGGAGGCGCCGCCGGTCGCGATGGAAAAGCTGCGTCTGAAACAGGTCCTCGATCCGTTTGATCTGTTGGCTGATGGCGCCCTGCGTGAGGTTGAGCAGTTTCGCCGCTGCCGTCACGCCGCCGGTTTCGGCAACGGCGACGAAGGCGCGGGCGAGCGCGACATCGATATTGCGGACCGCAAGGGGCGGTTCAGGATGGTGCATGATGTCTGACAGTATGCGGACCGGTTTCGCTATTCGCAATTATCGCTGCTGAATCGGGTCCAGCCGCGCATGCGAAGGTCGCAGGCGGGACAGGTGTTGCAGCCATAGCCCCAGGGATGGCGTGTCTCCCGGTCTCCCAGGTAGCAGCTATGCGTCTCTTCCAGAATCAGGTCGACCAGCGTCGCGCCGCCGAGCGCCGCCGCCATGCGCCAGGTTTCTGCCTTGTCGATCCACATCAGCGGCGTATGCAGGACGAAGCGCGATGCCATGCCGAGGTTGAGCGTTACCTGCAGCGCCTTCAGCGTGTCGTCGCGGCAGTCCGGATAGCCGGAATAGTCCGTCTCGCACATGCCGCCGACCAGATGCTTCGCGCCGCGGCGATAGGCCAGCGCGGCCGCGAAGGTGAAGAACACCAGATTGCGGCCGGGAACGAAGGTCGTGGGCAGCCCGTCGGTATCCAGCTTGATGGCGGCTTTTGCCGTAAGTGCCGTGCTGCCCAGCGCCGTCAGGGTGCTGGCATCGATCAGGTGATCGACGCCCAGTCTCGCGCTCCAGTTGGAGGATAGTTGCCGAAGTCCCGCCAGTATGCGGGGGCGGCAGGCGAGTTCGATGGCGTGACGCTGGCCATAGGAAAAGCCTATGGTCTCGACATGCGGGAACCGCTCCAGCGCCCATGCGAGGCAGGTGGTGCTGTCCTGGCCGCCGGAAAATAGAACGAGCGCAGATTCGTCCATCGGCGTGGTGCCCGCCTATTGGGCTGCGGCTTCGGCGCTTCCGTCGCTCGTGGCCAGACGGGCCCGCCGGCCGATGGCCGGCATGGCAATGCCCTCTGCCCGCAGCATGGCCCAGATGCGGTCCCAGATCGATTCGATCACCGCATCCTTGTCGTCGTAATTGTCGAACGAGAACTTGACCTCATAGCTGGCGACCCAATCCCCGGACATGACGGACATGCCCTTGTATTCGATTTCCGGCGTCGGCTCGACCAGAACGCCGTCACCGGCCTGGGCCGCTGCAAGCAGCAGGTCGCGGATGCGTTCGGGATCGAGATTCGTGTCGAGATAGGCGTGGAAGGCGCTGTGCGCCGGCGGATGGGCGGTGAAGTTGTAGACCTGAGACTCCGAGGCCATGCCGTTGGGGACGCTGATCGTATACCCCTCGCGCGTTTGCACGCGCGTCGTGCGCCATGTGATGTCCGTGACCTTGCCTTCGTCGATGTCGCCGATCTTGACCCAGTCGCCGACCTGGAAGGGGCGTTCGATATTCAGAACGATTCCCGAAAACACGTTCGAGATATTGGCCTGAATGGCCAAGCCGATGATCATCGTCAGCAGACCGCCGGTGGCGAGAAGGCTGGCGATCTCCTGTTCCATCACGAAGGCGATGATGCCGCAGAGCGCGAGAACATAGATCGAGAAGGCCGCGAACCGCCGGATGACGTTCGGCACCCGCCGCTGCGAGCGATCCTCCAGCGGCTGCCAGATGAAACGCTCGACAGCCATGGTGATCAGGCGGGCGGGAATCAGCCACCATAAGGTCTCGTAAATGGCCACGATCATGTCGATATAGGCCGTCGCGAGATTCTGGACCGCGAAATCGAGGATCAGGTTGCCCGCCGAAACCAGCAGGACTGGCCACGAAATAAGGCGCAGGAACCAGGACTGCGCGCTCCAGAACCGTCCCCGTTCCTTGCGGTCCAGCAGCACGGCGAAGATGCTGCCCAGGACCCCGAAAATGGTCAGGTAGATGAGATATTCGCTGGCGATAAAATCGCTGACTTTGATTTCGGCCTTGCTGACGACCAAGCCGAGGTCGAGCCGCGAGAAATCCGGGTCGATGGCACTGAAGCCGACATAGCGCGGATCGCCGAGAGAGCCGGTTTTCACCACCTCCTGCGACAGCCAGGCGCGGTCGATCTCCCAGCCGAGCTTCGGGTTGAGTGCGCGCGTATCGCGCAGGTGGTCGATGAAGTTCTGGCCGTCGAGCAGGCCCAGCGCCAGCACGTCGACGACATAGAGCAGGTTGTTCCGGTTCAGCTTGGCGTGGTGGAACGACAGGCCCAGAAGG
>JBFWNZ010000307.1:0-4681 GCA_050250795.1 Alphaproteobacteria bacterium
GGCGATGTCCTCCTCCGGATCGGGACGGCCCAGCTTCATCTTGAAGGCCGAATAGCCCTGCGACAGATAGGTCTCGGTCTGCTCCATCAGCTGGGCTTCGCTGAGATGCAGGTTGATTGCGCTGGCATAGACCGGAACGGTGTCGCGCGCGCCGCCCAGCAGCCGCCACAGCGGCATGCCCGCCGCCTGCGCCCGGATGTCCCAGAGCGCGATGTCGATGGCACCGATGGCATAGGTGGAGACGCCGCCCGGCCCCAGGAAATGGCAGCTTTCCCACAGCCGGTCCCAGTGCCGCTCGACGTCCAGCGGGCTCTCGCCCTGAAGCATCGGCGCCAGATAGCTGCGGATCAGCGCCTGGATCGCCAGCGCCCCCATATTCACCATGCACCAGCCGGTGCCGCGCAGACCGGTGTCGGTCTCGACCCGCACCGCCACCAACTCGCGATGGGTGATGCGGTACTTGGCCGACACCATCGGCCGGTCCAGCGGGATGCGATGGGCGGTGGCATTCAGGCCGGTAATGCGCAAAATCTCTCCTCCCCCTTGCCCTGCGGCACTGCTGGCCGCTATTCAGACGCCGCGCTGTACAGCGCCCGCCGCAATGGCGATCATAGGACAATCTCTGCTCGACGGCAGCCATCCCCCCTTGCCGTCGCCCGCCGGACAAGACGAAACGCCCCAGGAAGGATCACAGGCGATGAACACGTTCTACATGGTCGAGATGGACTACACCGGGAAGCATACCGAACGCGCCGAGTATGACGATTTCTATCAGCACCATATCGACATGCTGCTGACGGTCGACGGCTTCCAGGGCGCGCAGCGCTTCGAGGCGACGCATGAGACGCGCGCACCGTTCCTGGCGATCTACAAGGTCGCCGAGCCGGGCGTGATGACCGGCCCCAGCTATACCTCGAAGGCCGGGCGCAATTCGGTGGCGCCGGAATTCAAGGCGAAGATGATCAACTGGGACCGCAATCTGGTGCAGACCGATCAGGATCTCGAAGTTCCGATGGGCGGCTGGCTGGTGCTGATCGACCGCCTGACCGACGACGCGCCGCCGCTGCCGGCCGGCTTCACCCCGCTGAAGGTCGTCGGCCTGGACGAGACGATCAAGCAGCGCGGCGCGAAGATCGGCGCCTCCGGCGAGCCTTCGGTGCCGAAGGAGGAGAAGGGCTGGATCGTGCGGCATCTGAAGCCGCTGCACGCGCGCCGTCGCCCGTAAGCATCGTCCGCATCGCCGTTACCCGCCGCCGGTCCGCCGGCGGCGGCTCTTTCTATGACCCCGCCAGACGCACCGGGCGCCCCTCGGCCGCACTGTGCAGAATCGCCGCGATCAGCCGGTGCGCGTTCAGCGCCGCCTCGCCGGTGACGCGGGGATCGCGCCCATCGCGAACCGCGTCCAGGAAATCCACGATCAACGCCCGGTGCATGTCGTGGCCGAAGGCCATCGGATCGGCCCCGGTCCAGCCGTCCGACTCGTCGCCGTCGCCCGCCTGCACCTCGGTCCCGTCCTGGAAGCGGGCATGCAGCGCCGTGCCGTCGATCACGGCCGTGCCCAGCGTCCCGATCAGTTCGATCCGTTCGGCGAAGCCCGGATAGGCGGCGGTGGACGCGCCCAGATTGCCGATGGCGCCGGTCGCGAAGCGCAGCGATGCAGCGACCGTGTCCTCGGTCTCCATCCGGTGCACCGGCGAGGTCACGGCGTATCCCGTCACCTCCGCCGGCATGCCGGCATATGAGAGGAACTGGTCGATGGTGTGGATCGCCTGGGTCAGCAGCACGCCGCCGCCGTCGCGCGCGAGCGTGCCGCGGCCCGGCTCGTCGTAATAGCTCTGCGGCCGCCACAGATTGACGAAGGCCGAGGCACCGACCGGCCGGCCCAGCCGCCCCTCGGCGATCAGCGCCCGCAGCCGGTCGCCGGAGGGCCGGAAGCGGTGCTGGAACACGATGCCGAGGCGGATGCCGGCGGCGCGGCAGTCGCGCACCAGCGCCTCGGCCCGCGCCGGCGACACCTCCAGCGGCTTTTCCATCAGCAGATGCTTGCCCGCCGCCGCGATCCGGCGCGCCAGGTCCAGATGCGTGTTGGGCGGGGTTAGCAGCAATACCGCCGCGACCGAGGGATCGGCCAGGATGGGATCCAGAGAGTCGACGGTCGGAAACGGAAAGCGTGCGGCAAAGCTGCGGCGGCGCTCGGCGCTGGGGGCATAGGCATAGGCGACCTCCACCCGATCGGCCACATCCATCAGGCTGCGGGCATGCGGGGTAACGGCCATGCCGAGCCCGACCATGGCGACGCGCATGCGGTCCATCGAGGTTCCTCCCTGTCCGACTGCGGGACGTTGTCCGCCCTCCTCGATCCCGCATAGCGCGTCCCGCGCCCGACGGCAATGCGGGCCGCTGGTCCTGGATTCCCGCCGTCGCGTGAACGACGGAGGGAGACGGCCGTCCGCATGCGACCTGTGCGGGGTTCGGCGCTTCGATTCCGGCGCGGGCTGGGGCATTGTGCGGCCGGGCGAAAGCGGTGGGGCAAGGATGCGACAGGGACGGCGTTACAGGCGGAATGCGGCATGGCTACTGCCGTTCGCCGCGGCGGCCCTATGGGCGGCGGACGATGCAAGCGCGGTCGTCATCCTGGACAGCACCTGGCGGGAAGAAGGCGGGCGCAAGGGCCGGGAATGGAAGGGTTTCGGCGCCGCTCTCGCGCTGGCGGCCGAGCCGCAATTCGCCGGGGTCCTCGCGCTGTCCTCCGACGGCGAGAGCTGGGGCGAGGCGTCCGGCACCTGGATCGGCAACGACGACAGGGGCCGCGCTTATATCCTGACCGCGGCGCATATCTTCGAGGACACGCCGCATGCCGACGACTATGTCGTGCGCACGCCCGACGGCCGCACCGTCGCGGTCGAGCGACTATGGGTGCATCCGCGCTGGAACGGCGATCTCGACACCCGCAGCGGCTGCGACCTCGTCATCCTGCGGCTGGCGCAGCCGATCGCCGGCGCCGGGCAACCCCCGGTCCTGTATGCCGGCGACGACGAGGCCGGCCGCCTGCTGACCTTCGTCGGCTATGGCAGCCGCGGCATCGGCTCGACCGGCGAGCGGGACCGCTTCCAGCGCGACGAGGAGAAGGCCGCGGCCCAGGGTGTCGTCGACGAGTTCGTGCCGCCGGAGGACCCGATCCCCGACGAGGACGAGGATGCCGGCAATTATCTCGGCATCTTCCTGCCCAAGGAGGATGGCAGCATCGAGAACCCCTATGGCGGCCGCGACCGGCCGGCGAACCGTCTGGTCGGGCTGCTCGGCTCCGGCGACAGCGGCGGGTCCGCCTGGATGCAGTTCGGCGGCCGGTGGGTGCTGGTGGCCGTCAACTCGAACGGCGACGGCGACGGCGCCTATGGCGAATCCTCGTGGTTCGCGCGCGTGTCGCCGCACCGGGCCTGGATATCGCGGATATTCCCCGGGGCGCGCTTCTGGGGCGGCTAGGCGGGCGGCGACGGTTCCGCACCCTCGTCGAAGGTCTCGAAATAGCGCTTCGAGAAATCCTCCTGCAGCGCATAGATCAGCCCCGCCGTGGCCGCACGCACCGGCATGCAGACATAGACCGGTTCCATGCGCGGCTCGAAGCAGGAGCGGCCATGCACGATGCGGGAATCGAACTCGTCGTAGTCGGGCGCATAGAACAGCGGCCAGGCATCCGCCGCCGCATATTCGTAGAACAGCAGGCGCCGGTCGGCCGCCGAGCGGTTGAGCGCGGAGCCGTGGACCGTCAGCGGATGGTGGAACACCACGCTGCCGGCCCGTCCCAGCGCCGGGACCGCCGCACCGAGGTCCAGCCCCTCGCCCGCCACGTCGATGGCGCCGTAGAAGCGGCCCTCATGGTGATGGGGGTAGAGCCGGCCGCGATGGCTGCCGGGCAAGTACAGCACCGGCCCGTTGTCGGGGGTGCAGTCGTCCAGCATCACCGCCGCGATCATCAAATCCTGGTTGGTGTGCGGGATGAAGGCCCAGTCCTGATGCCATTCCAGCGGCGCGCCGTACTGCGCCGTCTTCAGGTTGATCTTGCTGTGGTTGAGGCGCACATCCTCGCCGACCGTCGGGACGACATAGCGCATCAGCGCGTCATGCCCGGCGAGGTCGCGGAAATAGGGCCGGGCATCGTGCGGCCGCTTGATCCGGCGCACCCGCGGCGCATCGGGACGGTGCGACCGCTCCAGATCGTAGGTGTCGTCGCTGGCGGCCAGACCGCGCGCGCTGGCGCAGATGTCGTCGCAGACGGCGCGCATCCGCGCCACCTCCGCCGCGTCGAACAGGTCGGGGACGACACAGAATCCCTGCGTCTCGAAACTGCTGCGGAACGCTGCGAAATCCATCGCCTGCCTCCTGACTAGCCGCGGCGTGCAAACACCGCGATGGTGCCGCCGCCGGCCGGCCCCTGATGCTCCGCCCCGGCGGCGATATAGAAGCGCGTATCGCCGATCAGCGCCGCCAGCATGCCGCCCATGGCGGCGCGGAAATGGCGCAGCGCATGCACGTCGCTGTCGCGCCACATGGTGTGCCGGCGGCCGCGGATGTCGTCGCTGCGCGAGGGCTCGCCCTTGACGATGACGGCGGCGATGCGGGCCCGCTCCGCCGCGGAAAGCTGGGGCTGCGGCGAGAATCCGAGCGCGCGCAGCACCCCGGC
>JBFWNZ010000308.1:0-4658 GCA_050250795.1 Alphaproteobacteria bacterium
CCGTACACCAATGACAGACGGCGATAGAGACCGAGCCGCACGTACAAATCGGCGACATACTGCACAGGGATGAGGACGGATGTGCCGACGGCGATCTCGGGCGTCCATTGGTCTTCCCCGCCCTGCCCGGCGCCGCTGCCGCCGGGTTCGTCGCGAAGCGCGGCAATCGCCTCCTCCAGCATCTGCTGGTACAACTCGACCCCGACCTCGCGGATATGGCCCGACTGCTCCTCGCCGAGCAGGTTTCCGGCCCCGCGGATGTCCAGATCGTGGCTGGCCAGCGTGAAGCCGGCGCCGAGTGTGTCGAGCGCCTGCATGACCTCCAGGCGCTTCTTGGCGGTTTCGGTCAGCACCTGGCCCGGCGGCAGGGTCAGATAGGCATAGGCGCGCGTCTTGGACCGGCCGATCCGGCCGCGCAGCTGATAAAGCTGGGCAAGCCCGAAACGGTCTGCGCGATGGATGATCATCGTATTCGCCGCGGGGATGTCGAGACCGGCTTCGACGATGTTGGTCGACAGAAGGATGTCGTATTTGCCGTTGCAGAAATCGGCCATGACCTCCTCCAGTTCCTGCGCCGGCATCTGTCCGTGTGCGGTCGCGACGGTGGCTTCCGGCACCAGTTCCGCCAGGCGCTGGCGCACGCGGTCCAGATCGGCGACGCGCGGGCAGACATAGAAGCATTGTCCGCCGCGGAAGCGTTCGCGCTGGATCGCCTCGCGGATCACCACCCCGTCATAGGGCAGGACGAAGGTCCGCACGGCAAGGCGGTCGACCGGCGGCGTGGCGATGATGCTCATGTCGCGCACGCCGGCCAAGGCCATCTGGAGCGTTCGGGGTATCGGCGTCGCCGTCAGGGTCAGGACATGGACATCCGCCTTGAGGCGTTTCAGACGCTCTTTCTGCGACACGCCGAAATGCTGCTCTTCGTCCACGATCAACAGGCCGAGATCGCGGAACTTGACGGATGCGGCCAGCAGCGAATGCGTGCCGACGACGATGTCGACGCTTCCGTCGGCAAGCCCATCGCGGACGAGCGCGGCCGCCTTGCCGGCATTCAGGCGCGAGAGCTGCTCGATCCTGACCGGAACGCCGGCGAAGCGCTTCACGAAATTGCGGTAGTGCTGCTGCGCGAGCAGCGTCGTCGGAACCACCATCGCGACCTGCTTTCCCGCCATCGCGGCGACAAAGGCCGCACGCATCGCGACCTCGGTCTTGCCGTATCCCACATCGCCGCAGATCAGGCGGTCGACCGGGCGGCCCGAACCCAGATCGTCGACGGTTTCGTCGATGGCGCGCTGCTGGTCCTCGGTTTCGCTCCATGCGAAGCGTGCGCAGAACTCCTCGTAACTGTCGGCGGGTGCAGACAGCGGTTCGCCCTGCTTGACGAGCCGGGCCGCGGCGATGCCTAGAAGCTGTTGGGCGATATCGCGGATACGCGCCTTCGCCCGCGCCTTGCGCGCCTGCCAGGCCGGCGCGCCGAGCCGGTCGAGCTGGGCCTGGGATTCCTCGGACCCGAAGCGCGAGAGCACCTCGATATTTTCGACGGGAACGAACAGCTTGTCGTCGCCGGCATAGATCAGGCGAAGGCAATCGTGCGGCGCGCCGCCGACCTGAAGGGTTTCGAGGCCGTCATAGCGGCCGATGCCGTGGTCGACATGGACCACCAGATCGCCCGCGCTGAGGGCGGAAATCTCGGAGATGAATTGTTCGGCACGGCGCCTGCGGCGTGCCGGGCGCCGTAACTCGTCGCCGAGTATGTCCTGCTCGGCATGGACGACAAAATCGGCGGTCTCGAAGCCGCGGTCGATATCGAGCGCGATCAGAACGGCCGGGGCGCCGCGCAGCGACTGGGCCTCGGCCCAGTCCGCAGCGTGCGGCAGCTTGGGAAGACCATGTTCCGCAAGCAAGGACCCCAGCCGGTCGCGCGATCCGGCGGTACGGCCGGCAACCAGGACAAGCCTGCCCGATTCCGCAACGATCCGGGTGCGCAGCACATCGAACAGGTTCACGTCGCTGCGCTGCCGCGCCTCGGTAAATTCATGGCCGCGCCGTCCGCCCGCGTCGATACTGTTTTCGGCGATACGCGGCGGCGGAAACGGATCGAATGTCGCCACCGCCCGCTCCGCCAGAATCGCATCGAGGCCGAGGCGGTCGAGAAACATGCTGTCGGGCGGGACGGGCTTGTAGACGGGCGCGGCTTCGTTCTCGGCATCCCGCAAGGTGGCCGGCACCATGCTTCGCCGCGCATCGTAGAAATCCGCGATCAGGTCGAGCCGGGCGTCGATGGCGGCATCGGAGTCTTGATCGAAGGTTACGGCGGCATCCGGCAAGTAGTCGAAGAGGGTTTCCAGACGCTCGTGAAACAGGGGCAGCCAGTGCTCCATGCCGATGGCGCGCTGTCCGGTACTGATCGCGGCATAAAGCGGATCGTTGCCGGCGACCACGCCGAAGCTTTCGCGGTAGCCGGCACGGAACCTTTGGACCGCGGCATCGTCCAGGATCACCTCGCTGACGGGGCCGATATCGAACCGTTCGGCTTCGCCGGTGGTCCGCTGGCTCATCGGGTCGAAACGGCGGATATGCTCCAGTTCATCGCCGAAGAAATCCAGGCGCAACGGTTCCGGGGCACCGGGCGGGAACAGGTCGACGATGCCGCCCCGCACGGCGAATTCGCCCGGCTCGCGCACGGTTCCCGAGCGGCGGTAGCCGTTTCTGTCGAGCGCCTGGAACAGGTCCGCCTGGGCAAGCCTCTCTCCCACGGCGGCCGCGATGGAGGCGCCTTGGAATGCGGTGCGCGGCGGCACGCGTTGCAGCACGGCATTAATCGTCGTCACGACGATACACCCGTCCTGGATGCCCGAGGCCAGACGGAGAAGCGTATGGAGCCGCTGTGCCACGATATCGCCGTTCGGCGACGTGCGGTCGTAGGGAACCGTATCCCAGGCGGGGAACAGCAGCACCGGACGGCCGGGCGCGAAGAATCCGATCTGGCCGGCCATCCGCGTCATCCGGGTATCGTCCCGGCATATGTGAAGGACGCTTTGCTCCGCTTCGGCCAGGAGCAGGGCGTCGAGGCCTTCCGGCGCGCCGCCGATGGTCGCGCGCTTCGCAGCAGTCAGGGGAATGGACATGTCAGCGGATGCGGCTGGCGGATTCGATATCGGCCTTCAGATGTGCCAGCAGGCCGGCGGAAACCCCGGCTGGTTCCCCACGATGACCCGTGACCCAGCCATAGATTTCAGGATCCGGACAATCCAGCAGCGTCTCAAGGGCGTCGAGGTCCGATACGCTCAACAATGCGATGTGGCGGTCGGCGAACCCGCCCAGCAGCAAGTCCATTTCCCGGGTGCCGCGATGCCAGCAGCGGAAGCGAATGCGCTTGCGCCGGACGGTCGCGGCGTCGGTCTGTTCGGTCATGATCGCTCGGTCTCAACGGTCTTCGTTACGGTCCAGTTCTCTGGCGACGACGGTTTCGTAGCACGATGGGCATATCCCGTGACTGACGCGCACATCGGACAGGCCGCCGCGCCTGTAATAATCCGTTGGATCGATCCAGTCACGGTCCTTGGCCGTAGCGTCCGGCGGCCAGGCGACGGCGTGGCAATAACTGCACAGCGTCACGATCTGCTTCACCCGCTCATGATCGAAATAGGCATCCATCGTCGCCGGCTCGAACAAGGATATGGGCGCACGGACGGCTTCGGACAGCAGGGTGGACTGGTAAAGCACGCCCAGATCGCTGCCTTCTATCGACAAGGCTGACGCGGATATCCGCATCCGCCGCTCGACGTCGGGGGCATCGCAGCGGAAGGTGTAGGATATGTTGCCCTGGCGGTGCGTGGTGAGGGCGGCGTCATGCATGCGACGGGCGATGCTCCGGACCTCGTCGCCCGCGATCATCGCAAACAGCGAGCGGCCGCGCACGAATTCCGGGGTCAGACCGGGCGCGCCGCCGGAATGGGCGAAGGCATTCCAGAGCCGGCGATTGGTCGCGAGGATAGTACCGTCTGCGGCGACCAGATAGACGATCCCGTCCAACGCTTCCAAAAACTCGGGAAGGTGGGACACGCCGAGATGCGATAGAGCCTCGGACATATTGCATTCCCGCGTTGATGCTTTGCCGACATTCTACTCCGCAGTCGCGCAATTGGATCATCGGTTTTGGCGCCTTGCCTTCGATGCGATAGTTCTGCGTCGATGCCTGCGGCGATCGTGCCGCCGGAGTAGCAATCGATCGAGGCGACGCTTGCGTCCGGAAATTCTGTTCCCCCTGTTCGCACCGACAACGGTGCTGCCCGGCGTCGGGCCGCGGATCGGCAAGCTGATGGACAAGGCCATCGGCGGAAAGGTCGTCGATCTTCTGTGGCACCTGCCGCGGGAATTGGTCGACAGGCGCTTCCGCCCGACAGTCGACGCGGCGCCGGCCGGCCGCATCGCGACCCTGACCGTGCGGGTCGACGCCCACGATCCGCCGCCACCCGGCAGCCGCCGGCCCTATCGAGTCCTGTGCAGCGATTCGACGGGCAGCCTCGTTCTGACATTCTTCCATGCCAATGGGGAGTTTCTGCGCCGACAGCTTCCGGAAGGCGAAATCCGGGTCGTGAGCGGAACAGTCGAGCATTATCGCGACGCGGTTCAGATCAGCCATCCCGACCATA
>JBFWNZ010000309.1:0-4635 GCA_050250795.1 Alphaproteobacteria bacterium
TGGAATTTGACCGGACCAATGGCGCACCGGCATAATCCGCGCCGCCCGCCTAGCCTGGAGCTGTCGCTGTGACGCAGACTGCCATGACCTATCTCGATGTCGCGCATGCGGGCGCCCGTTCCCTGCCGCAACCGCCGATGCTGGAGCGTCCCCTGCGGGGCAAGCGCGCCTGGACGGCGGCAACCTTGCGGCGGGACGATTACCTGATCCCCCTCACGGATGCGGCGCTTGCCGAGATCGGGCGTTTCGTGGCGACTCTCCGCCGCAACCCCCTCCCGGTGGAGCTATTGCGCGTCGAGGAATACGATTTCACGGCCACACGGTTCGTCATGCGCCGGCTGAAGTCGGCGCTCGACCGCGGTCCCGGCTTTGCGCTGCTCGACCGTCTGCCTGTCGACGCCTATGACAAGGCCGAGTTGAAAGCGTGCTATTGGGTGCTCAGCCAGATGATCGCCCGACCGGTGGCACAGTCGTTTGGCGGCAATATGCTCTACGACGTCATCGACACGGGTCAGCTCAAGGGTCCGAAGGTCAGGGCCGACAAGACGCGCCAGGATTTGAGCTTTCATACCGATTACGGCTACAATCTGCCGCCGCGCTATATCGGGCTGCAGGTGCTGCGCACGGCACAATCCGGCGGACGCAGCGGCGTGGTCGGTTTCGCCGCGGTGCATGAGGCGATGCGGCAGCGCCATCCCGACTTGCTGCCGCGTCTTTACCGGCCCTTCCATATAAATCGCTATGGCGAGCATGCGCCCGACGACCCGCGCACCGGCTTCCATCCCGTCTTCGTATGGGACGGCAAGCAGCTCTGGGGACGGTTCAACCACCGCAACATCATCGCCGGCTACGATATTGCCGGGGTGGCGATGGATTCCGAGACGCGCGACGCGATCGACGCGATCAACGACCTCATGTTCGATCCGGCATTGGGCATCTATTTCGATCTGGAGCCGGGCCAGATTCAGTATCTGATGAACTGGGCCTGCGGGCATTGCCGGACCGAGTACGAGGATTTCGAGGAAGAGGACCGCAAGCGCCATCTCGTGCGCATCTTCCTGCGCGACGAGGGCGCGCGCAGCTATAACGGCTGACGCGACAGCGCCCAATTCGTGACCGACCTTCGCGCCGCCCTGGATTCGCCGACCGCCGCCCTGCGTGGAATCGCGCTGATGGTGTTCGGCAGCATGCTGCTGACGCTCAACGACGCGATCCTGAAGTGGTTGGTCGCCGACTACCCGGTCGGCCAGCTCATTTTTTTGCGGGCGTGGTTCGTCTCGATCCCGATTGCCGTCATCGCCTGGCGCAGCGGCGGCTGGTCGAGCCTGCGGGTCGTCGATCCGCGCGGGCATCTCATCCGCGCGCTGTTCGTGATCTGCTCGTCCTACTGCTTCATGTCGGCGCTACGCTTCATGCCATTTCCCGAGGCGACGGCTATTCTGTTCGCTTCGCCCCTGTTCGTGACCGCGCTGTCGGTACCGGTGCTGGGCGAACGGGTGGGGTGGCGGCGATGGACCGCGGTCTGTGTCGGGTTCGCGGGTGTCGTCATCATCATCCGGCCGACCGGCGACGCGTTTCAGTTGGCCGCCCTGCTGGTGCTCGCCGCCGCATTGTTCGGCGCGCTGCGCGACCTGACCACCCGCCGCATCACCGCCAAGGAATCCTCGACAGCAATCCTCGTGACGACGACGACGGTGGTCGGGCTGTCTGGGCTGCTCAGCCTGCCGGTGACGGAGTGGCGGATGCCGCAACCGGCCGATCTCGCCCTTCTGGCGATCACGGGCACCCTGATGGGGTCGGCCCATTTCTGCCTGATCGAGTGCTTCCGCCAGGCTGAGGCGGCGCTGGTGGCGCCGTTCAAATACAGCGCCCTGCTCTGGGCCGGGGTGCTGGGCTGGCTGATGTGGCGGCACGTGCCGGATGCCTGGGCTATTCTCGGCGCGGGTATTGTGGTGGCTAGCGGTCTCTACATTCTGCACCGCGAACTGCACCGGCGGCGCAGCCTGTAGTCTCAGCGCCAGTCGAAGCCCTGATCCTTCAACTCCTGGCGCAGCCTGTCGCGCGGCTTGCTGCCGAACTTCGCCGCGGCGTCGCGGCTCCAGGTCTCGGCCGTGGCGGCGCGGCCGCTGTTGACGTAATGGGCCATCAGTTCCGCGTCATAGGGCTCGACGGCCGACAGCGCCTTCGCCGGATCGTATCGGTCCAGATGCACCATCCCCTCATAGGGCATGCGCGGCTTCTGCGGCGGCATCTCGGCAGCATGGCCCAGGCACATCCCGAACACGCAATAGACGTGCGGCGGCAGTCCGAGGGCCTTGGCCGTCGCGGCTGCGTTGTTGCGCACTGCGCCGATCATGACGCCCTGCAACCCGAGAGAGTCCGCCGCCAGATAGGCCGACATGCCGACCAGCGCCGCATCGATGGAGGCGACGAGGCCGGCCTCCAGGTTGTTGTCCTCCAGGGACTTGCCGTTCTGCGCCAGCGCGTGGCCGATCCGCGTCAGGTCGGCGCAGAAGGCGAGGAACACCGGTGCGGTGACGACGTGTTTCTGGTTGCTTGCGATGGCCGACAGCGTCTCGCGCGTCGCGCGGTCCTTCACCACGATCACGGTATAGGACTGGATGTTGGACGAGGTCGGCGCGCGGAAGGCGGCGCGCAGGATCGCCTCGACCTGCGCATCCGGCACCGGCCGGTCGGTGAACTTGCGGATGCTGCGGCGGTTCAGCAGAACCTCGATGGTCTCACTGGTGAGTGGAACCGCCGTCTGCTTCGCCTCTGCCTGTGCGGACATTGTCGCTCTCCCTATGCACCGGGACTTGCAATGCCCGGATAAGAACTTATGTAAATCAAGGGCCTGTAGGCCCGATGTTAACATATGCTAACATTTTCCGTCGGGCCGACAATGACCAGCCCGTCCACGGCGGCGACGCCTTCTCCGGCCCGCTGCACGATCAGCGGGTTGATTTCGGCCTCGCGTATCTGCGGCAGATGCGCAAGGTTCGAGACTGCGACGATGGCAGCGGCGAGGGCGTCGAGATCGCCTTTCGGCAACCCTCGATAGCCGCGGATCGGCGCCAGCCCCTTCACATCCTCGATCATCGAACGCGCTTGCGCTGTCGAGACCGGCGCCAGCCGCACGGTGACATCGGCGTACAGTTCCGCGAGCACGCCGCCCAGTCCCAGCACCACGGTCGGGCCGACCAGGGGGTCGATCCGATAGCCGACAAGCACTTCGGCCAGCCCGCGCTCCATACGTTGCACCAGGGTGCCTTCGATCCGCGCTTGGGGCGCGTGGCCCCGGACCGCAGCCAGGATGGTCCGTCGGGCAGCTTCCAGCCCGGCAGCGTCGACAATGCCCAGGACCACGCCGCCCGCCTCCGTCTTATGGGCGATATCCGGGGACACGATCTTGGCGGCAACCGGGAAACCCACCGAATTGGCGATGCTGTCGACCGGTCCGTCCTCGCGCAGCAATGCCGACGGCGCCTGCGGAACGCCCAGCGCCGCAAACACGGCCCCGGAGGCTGTCTCGTCCAGCGTTCCTGCCGGCGCATCGTCCAGCAGGGACCGCAGCGGCGGCAGATCGGGGGGCGGGGAGGCGTTCGGTGCCGGCGCGGTCCAGGCGAAGAAGGCGCGCAGCGCGTCGGCACAGGTCTCCGGCGTGCGGAATGCGGCGACCCCGGCCTGCGCCAGCAGGCGCATGGAATCCGTTGCCTCCGGCACCAGAAAGGCCCCGAAGGGTTTGTCCGGGCGCGGCAGGTCGACCAGCGGCTTCACCGCGACCTCCGGATGGAATTGCGAGGATGAACCGACCACCATCACCACCGCATCGTTGGCCGGGCTCGCCAGCATCTCCTGCAGAACCGCGGTGGTGTTGTCATAGGAGGCGCCGGCGAAGGTCAGATCGATCACCGGACCGTTCGACAGGTTGATGCCGCGCGCCGCCAGCCGGTCGACCGCGTCCTGCGGCAGCGGCGTCGGAACCAGGCCGGACAGGCCCATGCGGTCCACCGCCATGCCGCCACCGCCGCCGGTCGTCGTGGCCACCGAGACGCGCCGCCCGGGACGGGCGCGCCGGCCGATGGCGAGGTTCGGCAGTTCGAACAGCGTTTCGAACATCTCCACCCGCAGGATGCCATACTGGCGGAAGAAGGCATCGAGCGCGGCGTCGGTGCCGGCGATGGCGCCGGTGTGCGACGCGGCGAAGTCGGCGGCCGCTGCCGACCGCCCCAGCTTGTAGACGATGATCGGCTTGCCCTTGTCCCAGGCCCGCCGCGCCGCCGCGGCCAGCCGGTCGGCGTCGCGCACGGTCTCCAGGAACATCAGCACGGCATCCGTGCCCTCATCCTCGACCAGGATTTCCGCCAGCTCACCGGCCTTGAGGTCGCATTCGTTGCCCGAGGAAACCAGCTTGGAAAAGCCCAGGCCGCGTGCCTGGCCGCGGCTGATGAAGGTGCCGGTCAGGCTGCCGCTCTGCGAGATCACGCCCAGCCGGCCCTTGGTCAGTTCCGGCAGGTTCATGATGGTATTGGCGGTGATCGGGGCCGGCGGGTCGGTGGCGATGACGCCGATGCAGTTGGGCCCGACGATCCTTACGCCCGCCTCGCGCCCGGCCGCCGCCACGGCATCCTGGAG
>JBFWNZ010000310.1:0-4601 GCA_050250795.1 Alphaproteobacteria bacterium
CCCAGGATCGCGCCGCAGATGCCGACAGCAAGCCCCTGCACCAGAAAGACGCGCGTGATGTCGCGCTCCTCGAAGCCGAGCGACTTCAGGATCGCGATGTCGCGCGCCTTCTCATAGGTGATGGTGGAGATGACGTTGAAGATGCCGAATCCGGCCACGACGAGGATCGCGCTGACCACCGTGTACATGATGGCGTTGCGGACGACGAACAGCTCCAGAATCTGCTCGTTCGCTTCCTCCCAGGATACCGCCCGATAGCCGTGGCGCCGCTCCACCGTCTCGGCGACGGCCTTGGCCCGATGCACATCCTCAAGCCGCAGCCGGATCTGGTTCACGACATTGGGCCGGCCTTGCAGCACCTGGGCCCGCTTCAGCAGGGTATAGACCTCGCTGTCGTCGGCGGCGGCGACGCCGGTATGGAAGATGCCGACCACGGTCAGCAGCATGGTGTTCCCGGCCGGGGCCGTCGCCGTCAGCGTATCGCCGAGATTCGCCGACAGCGCCTCGGACATGCCGCTGCCGATGATCACGCCGTTGGACGCGGTATAGAGGTCGTCCAGCACACCCTGGCGCATGTCGTCTTCCAGGTCGGAGACATGCCGGAAGCGCTCGGGTTCGATGCCCACCAGCACGCCGCTCTCGTCCTTGCCGCCATGCCGCAGCACGAGCGGGCCGCGCAGCAGCGGCGCCGCCGTCACGCCGGGCATGGCCTCGATCTCGGCCAGCCGGCCATGCGGGTTCCGGATACCGCGCAGTTCGGTTTCGGGCTTCTGTCCGGCCAGCATCACGGCCGCGTCGGCAAAGCGGATTTCCGCCGGCTGCGGCGGCGGGGCGCGGAACTCGTCGCTGACCAGGACATGGGGCGTCGCGTCGATGATCTTGTCGACGAGATCCTGCTGCGAGCCCTGCAGCAGGGACGACATGGCGGTGAAGAAGGCGACGCCGGTGGCGACGCCGATGACGGATATCACCGTCTGGCGCAGCCGCCCGCGCAGATGCGTGAGGGCGATGTGCAGGATGAGGTTCACCCCCGATCCCTCAGGGCCGCCGCGGCCGGACCCGGTCGCCCTCGGCCAGCCCGGCCGGCGGGTCCAGCATCACCCGCTCGTCCTCGGCAAGACCCGAGGCGATTTCGGTACGTTCGGTTCCCCGAACGCCGAACTTGACCGGAATCCGGAGGGCGTGACCGTCGCGCACCGTCCAGACCGCCTCGTCGGACACGGCCGCCGTCGGCACCAGCAGCGCGTCGTCATGCCGGACCGCGACGATGTTGATCTCCACCGTCATGCCGATCAGCAGGGGCGTATCGGACGGCAGGTCGATGCGGACCCGATAGCTCTTGGAGACCGGGTCGCCCTTGGGCGTGATGCTGGCGACCCGTCCCTCCAGCACCTGACCGGGAAAGGCGTCGGCCTTGATCAGCGTCTGCTGCCCTCGGGCGACGACCGGAATATCCTCCTCATCCACCTCGGCGACGATCCAGAGCGGCGCCAGTTGCCCGACCCAAAACACGACCTGTCCCGGCTCCACCACCTCGCCGATCTCGCCGTCGCGTCGCAGCACGACACCGTCCAGCGGCGCCTCAAGGCTGAGATGGCCCAGCCGCTCGCGCGCCGCCGCCACGGCTGCCTGGGCCTGTTCGTACTCGCTGCGGGCACGGTCGCTGGCCTGCGTGCTGGCGACCTCGCGGCGGCTCAGTTCGCCGTAGCGCTTGACCTCCTGCGCCGCGAAGGCGGCACGGGCCTCCAGTTCTGCCAGCGCGGCACGGGCCTCGCGGTCGTCCAGCCGGGCCAGTTCCTCGCCCTTCGACACGACCCGCCCCTCGCAGCGGCAAAGATCGACCAGGCGACCGCGCACCAGCGGCGTGACCTTCGCCCAGGACACCGGCTCCACATTGCCTGTGGCATAGATGGCATGGACCGCCGATCCGCGCGTCGGCGTCACCAGCGTGACGACCGGCGCGATCAACCACCAGACAACACCGGCGGCAACCGCAATCAGCAGCGCCGCAAGCAGGAGAAGCAGTTGCCGGCGCGACATGGAGCGATCCTCAAGGCAGCACGCGGGCGAGCGCCGGCGAATGGGCGAAGGCCCCGCGATGCAGGGCCGGCGTATAGTAGCGCGTCTGCAATCCAGCCGCCGCAACCCGTTCGGCCAGCACCGCCTCGGACACCATGCGCAGCGCCGGATCGTCGCTGGCCCAGCCGAAGGCCATCGCCCCGCCGAACAGGCTGGGCACGGTCACGAGATAGCAGGACACGTCGGCGAACAGCTTCTTCAGCCGGCGCAGCGGCACCGCCAGCCAGTCGCGCTGCAGGAACGGCATCACCGTCTGCGTCACCAGCACCCCGCCCGGCGCGAGCACCTTGCGGCAGTTGCGGTAGAAGCCCTCGCTGAACAGCACCTCGCCGGCCCCGAAGGGATCGGCGGAATCGACCAGCACCACGTCGTAGCGCTGATCCGTCTCGGTCACGAAGGCGAGACCGTCCGCGAACACCGTCTCCACCCGCGGATCGGCAAAGGCCTCGCCGCAGACATTCGGCAGATATTCCTTAGCCACCTCGACAACGGCGGCATCGAGCTCGACCAGCGTCACATGCCGCACGCCCGGATGCTGGACGATCTGGCGCAGGGCACCGCCATCGCCGCCGCCGATGACCAGCACCCGCTCGGCCCGGCCATGCGCCAGCAGCGGCACATGCACCAGCATCTCGTGATAGACCCACTCGTCGCGCTCGGTGATCTGGACGACACCGTCCATCGCCAGAACGCGGCCGAAGGTCTGGTTCTCGAAGACGACGATGCGCTGGGGGCCCGTATCGCCCTGATAGAGCAGCCGGTCCATGCGCAGATGAACCCGCCACGCGCCGCGCACGGGGTCCTGCTCCTCCATCCACTCGGCCATCGGATCGCTCCCGCTCGATGGATGCGAAGCTGCTGGCGGTCAGTCCCGCAGCAGATCCTGGACGTAACCCGGAAGGGCGAAGGCCGCGACATGGACGGCCGGATTGTAATACCGGGTCTGGATGCCCGACGCCTCGAACCGCTTGGCGATGGTGTCCAGCGGCACGCTGCGCAGGGCCGTGTCGTCGGTCGCCCAGCCCAGTGCCATCGGCCCGCCGACATAGAGCGAGACGCTGGCGATGAAACAGCCGGCATCGCGGAACAGCGGACGCCAGTTGCGCACCGTGGTGCGCAGTTCCTCGGGCTGCATGAAAGGCACGCCGTTCTGCGTCACCAGCACGCCGCCGGGATTGAGGCAGCGCTTGGCATGCGCATAGAAGCGCGGCGTGAACAGAACCTCGCCCGGACCGATGGGATCGGTCGAATCGACGATGATGACGTCGAACCGCTCCGCGGTCTTCTCGACATACTCGATGCCGTCGGCGATCACGAGATCGAGGCGCGGGTCCTCGAAGGCGTCGCCGCAGATCGAGCGCAGATGCTGCTTGGAGAACTCGACGACATCGCCGTCGATCTCGATCATCGTCGCGCGCTCGACGGAGCGATGCTTGAGAACCTCCTCAAGCATCCCGCCGTCGCCGCCGCCGATGATCAGCACGCGCGAGGCCTGCCCATGCGCCAGGATCGGCACATGGGCAAGCATCTCGTGATAGACGAACTCGTCACGTTCGGTCGTCTGCACGACGCCGTTCAGCGTCAGCACGCGACCGAACGTGCCGTTCTCGAACAACAGCAGATGCTGGTGCTCGCTTTTGCCCTCATAGAGGACCTTGTCGACCTTGAGGCGCGTCCGAAGGGTCCCGTAAAGGGTTTCCTCGAACCACTCCTCGCTCATCGAACCCGGCCCCGCAGATGTTCGCCGACGTCGATGCGCTCCGGTCGGAAGGCCTTGCGCAGCACTTCGATCGCTTCATGCGGCTTTGCGTCGCCGCACATGAAGATATCGAGAGCCGCGTATTCGCGCTCCGGCCAACTGTGGATACTGATATGCGACTCAGCCAGCACCGCGACGCCGGAAATACCGCCGTTCGGGGTGAAATGATGCAGATGCAGATGCAGCAGGGTCGCACCCGCGGCATCCACGCACTTTTTCAACGTCTCTTCGACCAAATCGAGGTCGTCGAGCCGATCGGCACCCCACAGATCGATGATCAGATGGGTTCCCGCGTAGACCTTGTCATCGCGATGGATGAAGAAGTCCTTACGGTCCGCCGTACCACCGGCGTCAAAAGGCGAATCATACGCCGGTACAAATACTTCCGTTCGGGCGGTGCTTGAGCCGTGCTCCAAGTCCATCCCCGATTGGAAGAGGGCCTGTTCAGACATGCCGTCCTCCCCAACCAGTAGATGACCCAGTAGCCTGGGAACCGGCGCGATATGGACCCCCCCGGCCTGCAATTCAAGTTAAATTTGGGTCTTGGGCAAAAATTCTCCCCGGCCGTGGAAATCCTGCAACGGCGAGGCAGTCCGGCGATCGCCCGGCGACCGGCGCATGCGTCCGCAGCCGGTCCAGGGCGGACAGACCGTCACCGATTCTCAGCGGCGATTGCTGCGGCCTCGACCGCGCAGCGTGTTTGCCACGAACCGAGGGCGTGCTAGTTGGTAGCGGTCGAAGCCCGTCCGGCACGCTGCGAACC
>JBFWNZ010000311.1:0-4595 GCA_050250795.1 Alphaproteobacteria bacterium
CAGGATCGGGAAATCCTGGCGGATGCGCGCGACGTCGTAGGGCGCATCCATCGTGTCGCGTGCCGCCATGCCGCTCATGCCGCCTCTCCCAGCCAGTCCTGCACGCGCGCCAGGAAGGCCGCGCGCAGCGCCGCGTCGCTCATCGGCTCCAGCGCCTCGGTCAGGAACGCCTCGACCAGCATCGCGCGCGCGGTGGCGGCGTCGATGCCGCGGGCGCGCAGATAGAACAGCGCGTCCTCCTCCAACTCGCCCGCCGTCGCGCCATGGCTGCATTTCACGTCGTCGGCGTAGATTTCCAGTTCGGGCTTGCTGTCGATCTCGGCGCCGCGCGACAGTAGCAGCGCGCGGTTCAGCTGGTGCCCGTCGGTCTGCTGCGCATCGCGGCGCACCAGGATCTTGCCCTGGAACACGCCGCGCGACGTGCCGTCCAGCACGCCCTTGTACAACTCGCGCGAGGTGCAGCGCCGCACCGCATGGTCGATGAAGGTGGTGTTGTCGAGATGCTGCTCGCCGCGCGCGAGATAGGCACCGTAGAGCCGGCACTCGGCGCGCTCGCCGCCTAGATGCACATGCAGTTCGTTGCGCGCCAGCCGGCCGCCGGTCTGAAGCACGGCGCTCTCATACTGCGCGCGGTCGGCCAGCCCCACCTCGGTCGTGGCGAGATGGAACGCCGCCGCGCCCTCGGCCTGCAATTTGTAGTGCCGCAGCACGGCCCCCTCGGCCAGCGCGATTTCCGTCACCGGATTGGCGAAGTATCCTGCCTCGCCGTCGCCGACATGGCTCTCGACCACGGTGGCCTGGGCATCGCGGCCGGCGACGACCAGCAGGCGGGGATGGAACATCGGCATCGTCTCGCCGCCGATCCCGACCGAGATCAGATGCAGCGGCCGGTCCAGATGCACACCGTCGTCCAGCAGCACGACCAGCCCGTCGGCGAGATAGGCGGTGTTCAGCGCCGCCAGCGGCAGCTTCGCGGTCGCGATCGTGCGGCCCAGATGCGGCTCGACCAGCGCCGGCTCGCGCGACAGCACCTCCGCCAGCCCGGCGATCCGCACGCCCTTGGGCAGGCCGGCCAGGTCGGACAGATCGGCGCGGAAGGCGCCGCCGGTCAGCACCGCCCGGTAGCCGTCCACCGCCAGCGCCCCGGCCTGGGCTGGCACTTCCGGCGCCGATGCGGCCAGCGCCACTGGACGCGGATCGGCGCGGCGCAGGCGGTTCAGGTTGGTGAAGCGCCATGCCTCGGTGCGCGCGCCCGGCAGCCCGGTCGCGGCCAGATCGGCCAGGCCCTTGTCGCGCAGGGCCGAAAGCCAGCCCAGCTGCGGCGCCGGCAGGTGCGGCCGCGCGGCGTCGTAGCGCTCCGTCAGGGCGGGCAGGGATGTCGTGCTGCGTGCCATGGCTTGGGCTCTCAGGCGGCCTCGGCGCCGAGGAAGGCGGCGTAGCCCTCGGCTTCCAGCCGCTTCGCCAGCTCCTTGTCGCCGGTCTCCACGATGCGGCCGCGTACCAGCACATGCACCCGGTCGGGCACGATATAGTCCAGCAGCCGCTGGTAATGGGTGATCACCAGCATCGCGCGGTCGGGGCCGCGCAGCGCGTTGACGCCGTCGGCGACGACCTTGAGCGCGTCGATGTCGAGGCCGGAATCGGTCTCGTCCAGCACCGCCAGCCGCGGCGCCAGCACCGCCATCTGAAGGATCTCGTTGCGCTTTTTCTCGCCGCCGGAGAAGCCGACATTGACGGCGCGGCGCAGCATGTCGTCGGTGACGTTCAGGGTCTTCGCCCGTTCGCGCACATGCTTCAGGAACTGCATGGCGTCCAGCTCGGTCTCGCCGCGCGCCTTGCGCACCGCGTTCAGCGCGGTCTTGAGGAAGTTCATCGTCGTGACGCCGGGAATCTCGACCGGGTACTGGAAGCCCAGGAACACGCCCAGCCCGGCGCGCTCCTCCGGCTCCAGCGCCAGCAGGTCGCGACCGTCATAGGTGACGCTGCCGCCGGTCACCTCATAGCCCTCGCGGCCGGCCAGCACATAGGACAGCGTGCTCTTGCCCGACCCGTTCGGCCCCATGATCGCATGCACGCTGCCGGCCTCGACGGTCAGGTCGATCCCCTTGAGGATCGCCTTGCCGTCGACCGTCGCGTGCAGGTCCCGGATTTCCAGCAATGCCATGTTCCGTCTCCTGTCTGCCAGGGGCGCGTCAGCCGACGCTGCCCTCCAGGCTGATTCCCACCAGCTTCTGCGCCTCGACGGCGAACTCCATCGGCAGCTGCTGCAAGACCTCGCGGCAGAAGCCGTTGACGATCAGCGCCACCGCCTCCTCGTCCGTCAGCCCGCGCTGGCGGCAGTAGAACAGCTGGTCCTCGCTGATCTTGGCCGTCGTCGCCTCATGCTCGATCCGTGCCGAGGGGTTGCGCGATTCGATGTAGGGCACGGTATGCGCGCCGCAGCGGTCGCCGATCAGCAGGCTGTCGCACTGGGTATAGTTGCGCGCGCCCTCGGCCTTGGGCAGCACCTGCACCAGCCCGCGATACGTCGAATCCGACCGGCCGGCGGCGATGCCCTTGGCGATGATCGTGGAGCGCGTGTTGCGCCCGATATGGATCATCTTCGTGCCGGTATCGGCCTGCTGCATGTTGTTGGTGATGGCGACCGAGAAGAACTCGCCGACCGAGTTGTCGCCTTCCAGGATGCAGCTCGGATATTTCCAGGTGATGGCCGAGCCGGTCTCGACCTGGGTCCAGGAGATCTTGGAGTTGCGGCCGCGGCAGGCGCCCCGCTTGGTCACGAAATTGTAGATGCCGCCCTGGCCGTTCTCGTCGCCGGGATACCAGTTCTGGACGGTCGAGTACTTGATCTCGGCGTCGTCCAGCGCGACCAGCTCGACCACCGCGGCATGCAGCTGGTTCTCGTCGCGCTGCGGCGCGGTGCAGCCCTCCAGATAGCTGACATACGAGCCTTCGTCGGCGACGATGAGCGTGCGCTCGAACTGGCCGGTGTTCTTGGCGTTGATGCGAAAATAGGTCGATAGCTCCATCGGGCAGCGCACGCCTTTGGGGATGTAGACGAAGGACCCGTCGGTGAAGACGGCCGAGTTCAGGCAGGCATGCTTGTTGTCGCCATAGGGCACGACCGAGCCCATGTAGCGGCGCACCAGCTCCGGATGGTTCTTCACGGCCTCGGAGATGGCGCAGAAGATGATGCCCTTCTCCTCCAGCTTCGCCTTGTAGGTGGTGGCGACCGAGACGCTGTCGAACACGGCGTCGACCGCGACGCCGGCCAGGATCTCCTGCTCCTTCAGCGGGATGCCCAGCTTCTCATAGGTCTCCAGCAGCTTGGGATCGACCTCGTCCAGCGACTTGGGCCCGTCCTTGTCGCTCTTCGGCGCCGCGTAATAATAGGCGTCCTGATAGTCGATGGCCGGGAACTGCACCTTGGCCCATTGCGGCTCCGGCATGGTCAGCCAGTGGCGATAGGCCTTCAGCCGCCAGTCGAGCAGCCATTCCGGCTCCTCCTTCTTGGCGGAGATGAAGCGGACGATGTCCTCGCTCAGGCCCTTGGGCGCGAAATCCAGGTCGATCTCGGTCGCCCAGCCATACTTGTAGCGCTCGGCGAGCGAGGAGACCTGCTGAACGGTATCGGCGGAAATGGCCATGGTTCCGGTCCTCGTCCCGCGATCAGCCCTGCGCCGCGGGCAAGGGTGCGGGCGCGGTCACGCGCGGCCGCTCGGGGAATGTCACCGGCGCGCACAGCTCGGCCAGCGACACCGCCTCCAGCGCGGTGCGGATCGCGGTGTTGATCTTGTCCCAGCCGCCGCGCATCGGGCACAGCGACTCGACGTTGCAGTTGCTGTCGGACCCGTCGACGCAGGCGGTCAGCGCGACCGGCCCGTCCAGCGCTTCGATCATCTCGGCCGCAGTGATATCGCTCAGCGGGCGGGCGAGCGCATAACCGCCATGGACGCCGCGGCGCGACTCCACAAGTCCGGCGCGGTTGAGAAGTTTCAGCAGCTTGCTGACGGTGGGGGCCGGCAAGCCCGATGCGCGGGCCAGATCGGGTGCCGTTCGCACGGCAGCCGGGTCCATCGCCATCTGCGATACCACAACGATGCCGTAATCGGTCAGGCGGCTCAAACGAATCACAGCCGAATCCCCAATGTTGCCAACAGGCTAAAACAGGACGTAATCGGTCCCGGATAGGATATAGGACGCGCAAGGTACTCTTTTCAAGGGCGGCGGAAAAGAGCTTTATCGCCGCCTTGCGCAGGATGCGGGGCAGGGTCCAGGCAGACGCAGCATGCACGACGTCGAAAAGGCGTGTTACAGTTTTTGGGCGAGGGATACGGAACTTGGCTAGAACGACGAAACGCACCGATCGGTCGAACGGCGGGCGCAAGGGCGCCGCAGTTTCCTTTGGTCATGCGCTTCGCGCTCTATGGCTGCTCGACCCGGACACCATCCACCTCAATCACGCCGGGTTCGGCGCCACGCCGGTCGCCGTGCTCGACGCGGCGGATCGCTGGCGGCGCCGGATCGAGGCCAATCCGTCGCGGTTCATGGAGACGGAACTGTCCTGCGCCTTGCGCGAGGCGGCCGGCCGGCTT
>JBFWNZ010000312.1:0-4582 GCA_050250795.1 Alphaproteobacteria bacterium
AATGGCCCGCAACGCCGCCAGATGCTCCACCGGCTGATGGGTTGGACCGTCCTCGCCCAGGCCGATGGAGTCGTGGGTCATCACATAGATGACGCGCTGTCCCATCAGGGCCGACAGGCGGATCGAGGGGCGGCAGTAGTCCGTGAACACCAGGAAGGTGCCGCCATAAGGGATGAAACCGCCATGCAGGGCCATGCCGTTCATCGCGGCGGCCATGCCGTGTTCGCGAACACCGTAATAGATGTAACGGCCGTCGAAGGCGCCCGGCGCCACCGGCGCCATGCCCTTGGCCAGCGTGCCGTTGGACCCCGTCAGGTCGGCGGAGCCGCCGATCAGTTCCGGAACCGCGGGGGCGAGGGCCTCAAGGCATTTCTGCGAGGACTGGCGGGTGGCCAGCTTTGGCCGGTCGGCCGCGAATCCCTGTTTCAGCGCCTGGACCGTCGCATCGAAGGAGGCGGGCAGCTTGCCGGACAGCATCCGCTCGAACTCGGCCCGCTTGGCCGGTTCCAGCGCCATCAGCCGTCCGCGCCATGCTTCGGCCTCGGCCTTGCCCCGCGTGCCGGTTGCGCGCCATGCCGAAAGGATGGGCGCCGGAATCTCGAAGGGAGCGGCGTTCCAGCCCAGATGCGCGCGCGCAGCGGCGATCTCGGCTGCGCCCAGCGCCGCGCCATGGGTTTTCTCGCTTCCCTGAAGGTTGGGCGCGCCGAATCCGATGATCGTGCGGCAGGCGATCAGCGACGGACGCGCATCGGCCTTGGCCGCCGCCAGCGCCTGCCGGATGGCCGCGGGATCGTGCCCGTCGATGCGCTGGGTGTGCCAGCCGGAGGCGGCGAACCGGGCAAGCTGATCGTCGCCCACCGACAGGTTCGTCTTGCCGTCGATGGAGATGCCGTTGTCGTCGAACAGGACGATCAGCCGGCCAAGTTGCAGATGGCCTGCCAGCGAGATCGCCTCATGGCTGATGCCTTCCATCAGGCATCCATCGCCGGCGAACACATAAGTGCGATGATCCACGAGGCCGTCGCCGAAGCGCGCGGCGAGCATCCGCTCGGCCAGCGCCATGCCCACGGCATTGGCCAAACCCTGGCCCAGCGGCCCCGTCGTGGTCTCGATGCCGGCGGCATGGCCGTATTCGGGGTGGCCCGCAGTCCGCCGTCCGAGCTGGCGGAAATTCCGCAGCTCGTCGATATCCATATCCTTGTAGCCCGTCAGGTAGAGCAGGGCGTACAGCAGCATCGATCCGTGACCGTTCGACAGAATGAAGCGGTCGCGGTCGGGCCAGTCGGGCTGTGCCGGATCGAAGCGAAGCACCTCGCCGAACAGGACCGTGGCGATATCCGCCATGCCCATCGGCATGCCCGGATGACCGGACTTTGCCTGCTCGACCGCATCGACGGCGAGAAAGCGGATTGCGTTCGCCATTTCGGCATGGCCGACGGCCGTCTTGGTCTCGGTATCCGTTGCTTGCATCGCTTCCGGTCGTCACGCGTTTTCGGGCACCCGTCAGACGATATCTCCGGACGCGCGAAATGGACGCGCCACGGAGCCGCCGGGGCGGTCGCAACATGCCCAGCCGAGCCCCCCGCGTCAATGGATTCGGCATCCGCCGGCGGGCGCCCCTTTGTTGACGCTGTCGGGGGGCGTGCGTATGTTCCTCGCACGGGTGCCCTGCGGGCCTGTCCGACGCTCGCCGCCTTTCGCCGGATGAATGAATGAGTCGACTGGAAGCCGCCCAGCAACGCTTGGAAGCGGCGGTTGCACGCCTCGATGCAGCCGTTGCGCGGCGCCTCGACGGTATGCAGGCCGAAAACGAATCGGAACTCGCCCGCCTGCGCGAGGCGTTGCAGGCGGTGGCGGCCGAACGCGACGACCTCGACCGTTCGGCGCGGCATGTCGCCGAGCGGCTGGATGGCACGATCCGGCGATTGCAGACGCTGCTAGCCGAGGATGCCGACCGCCGATGAGCCAGCTATCCATCTCGGTGAACGGCCGGACCTACACCATCGCCTGCGACGATGGGCAGGAGGAGCATCTGGCTCGTCTGGCCGACTATCTCGACAGCCGTGTCAGCGAATTGACCGGATCCCTGGGCCAGCTTGGCGAGGCCAACCTGCTTCTGATGGCCGGCCTGCTGATCGCGGACGAACTGGCCGATGCCTATGCGGAACTCGCCGCGGCGGGGAAACAGGCCGGCGCCGCGCGGCGCGACGGGACGCCAGCCGCCTCTGCGGGAGAGGTTCAGGCCGCGGAAATGCTGGAATCCCTCGCGGCACGCATCGAAGCCGTTGCGGCGCGGCTCGAAGGCTCCTAGGTATTATTCGGGCGGACGCTGCGCGGTGCGACAGGTCTGGTTATCCCGGGGGCTATAATTTCCTCAAGGGAGCTGTCCCTGTCGGGATCCTGGTCCCGATACATGGCGCCCACCTGGTTAGCCAGGCCACTGAGGATAATATGACCATCGGCCGAGGCGGCCCCGCCCACTTCGCTTTTCCCAACCGCGCCGCGCCGGGATGAATCCCGTCGAAGAGAAACGGCGCCTCAGGGCCGCTGCCGCGGCCGGGCGGGCCAGGATCGCCGCGGCAAACCCGGCGGCGGGCACGCAGCTTGCGGCATTGTTTCCGGACTCCCTTCTGACGCCGCCCCGGATCGCGTCCGCGTATTGGCCGATGCGGGACGAGATGGATGTGCGTCCGCTGATGCGGCGTCTCGCGGAGGCGGGCTGGCAGCTGGCGCTGCCCGTCGTTGTCCGGCGCGGGGAGCCCTTGGTCTTCCGGCGCTGGGACGGCGGCGCATTGGTGCCGGCGGCTTTCGGCCAGCTTGAGCCGGGAGAGGATTGCCCGGAACTGGTGCCGGATGTCTTGCTCGTTCCCCTGCTGGCCTTCGACCGGCAGGGCAGGCGGCTGGGGTATGGCGGCGGCTTCTACGATCGGACGCTTGCGGCGTTGCGGCGTGTGGGCAGGCCGGTTGCGGTCGGGGTGGCGTTCGCCGGCCAGGAGGTCGCGGCGGTACCCTGCGGATGTCACGATCAGGCGCTAGACTGGATACTGACCGAACGCGAGGCGATTGCCGCGGGTGCGGCACATCGCAAGGATTGAACGGATGCGGATACTGTTTCTTGGGGATGTCATGGGGCGCAGCGGCCGCGAGGCCGTCTATCGGCACCTGCCCGAGCTGCGCGAGCGCCTTTCCCTCGATTTCGTCATCGTCAATGCCGAGAACGCAGCCCATGGGTTCGGCTTGACCGAGCGCATCTGCAACGAATTGTTCCAGGCCGGGGCCGATGCCATTACCGGCGGCAATCACACCTGGGACCGTGCCGAGATCATTCCCGTTCTGGAGCAGGAACGCCGGCTGCTGCGGCCGTTGAATCTGCCGCCGGGAACCTCCGGTCGCGGCACCGCCCTTTTCGCGCTCCCCGACGGCCGTCGGATCAAGGTCGTCAACCTGATGTGCCGCCTGTTCATGGAACTGCTCGACTGCCCGTTCCAGGCGCTCGACGCAGAACTGCCACCAGGTCCGCCGAGGGGGAACGGCTACGATGCCATCGTGATCGATGTCCATGGCGAGGCGACCAGCGAGAAGATGGCGCTGGCGCATGTCGCCGATGGCCGCGCCTCGCTGGTGGTCGGGACGCACACGCATGTTCCGACGGCCGATGCGCATGTGATGGCGAAGGGGACGGGGTACCAGACGGATGCCGGCATGTGCGGCGACTACGATTCGGTGATCGGGATGCAGAAGGAGGCGCCGATCAACCGCTTCCTGCGCAAGATGCCGACGGAACGCATGCTGCCGGCGGAAGGCGAAGGCACGCTGTGCGGCACCTTCGTCGAGACGCAGGATGCGACCGGGCTGGCGAAGCGGGTCGAGCCGGTGCGGCTGGGGGGCATTCTAGCCCCGGCGCTGCCTAGCCTTTGACCTTGCGGGCAACGAGGTCGAGACCGCGGACGATCTGCTGTGCCGTCGCATCGCCGTCCCCGGTGGTGCGATTGACGATGATCGCCCGCATCGCGTCCAGATGCGCGCGGACCACGCCCAGCATCTCGGCGTCGTGGCGCCGCGCGTTCTCGGTCAGCAGCGAGAGCGAGGCCGCGATCCGCGTCATCAGCGGATATCCGAAGCTGCCCCCTTGGCCGCGCATGTCGTGCGCGATGCGATGGACCGCCTGCAACGTGTCGGCCGCCCGCGCCGGATCGCTTTTTGCCGATTGGAGCAGTTGCAGCATGCGGTTGATATCGGTCAGCGCCAGGGCCGGATAATCCGTGGCCAGCGTTCCGACAGCCCGGTCGGCGGCAGAGCGCATTTCCGCCGACAGGTTGCCGCCCATGCCGACCTTGGCCTTGAGTGTATTGGGCCGTTGGATCAATGTGGCGCGCCCGGATTGCCCGTCGGTCATGCGGCGGCCCTCCTCGGGTGTGGCCTCAGCGCCGGAACAATCGCCAAAATCTTGCCATATTGCGGCATTATCACTCCAATGCCGGCCGTGCGTTCATCCCCAAGATTTGGTATAAGCCGGGGCACCACGCCACAACCTTGGCCATTCGACTCGACAGCGGGAACACTCATGGCAGGGCATTCGCAA
>JBFWNZ010000313.1:0-4572 GCA_050250795.1 Alphaproteobacteria bacterium
GAGCGCGATGCTTGAATGCAGCCCGGCAGCGGCGCCGCCCTGCCTGCAGATATAACGGCATCGGACGGGGATGGGAATGCGATGAAGGACGACACAACGCTCGCACATGCCGGCCGCGATCCCTTCGCCAATCACGGCATCGTCAACCCGCCCGTGTATCACGCCTCTACCGTCCTGTTCCCGACGATGGAGCAGTATCTGGGCCGCAGCGGCGAAGCACGGGTGAAATACGGCCGTCGCGGCACGCCGACCATATTCGCGCTGGAAGATGCGATGACCGCGCTCGAAGGGGGCCACGGCACGGTGCTGACGCCGTCGGGCCTCTGTGCCATCTCGATGGCCCTGATGGCGGTCATCCGGCCCGGCGACCACCTTCTGGTGACGGATAGCACCTATGCCCCGACGCGCAAATTCGCCGAGACCATGCTGGCGCGCATCGGTGTCGAAACCCAGTATTACGACCCGACGATCGGTGCCGGGATCGAGGCGCTGATCCGTCCGAACACCCGTGCCATCTGGCTCGAATCGCCCGGTTCGCAAACGTTCGAGGTCCAGGACATTCCCGCCATCGTGGCCGCGGCAAAGCGTGCCGGCGCCCTCACCCTGATCGATAATACCTGGGCCGCAGGCTATTTCCTCAAGCCCCTGGCCCTTGGTGTCGATGTCGCCGTGCATGCCTGCACAAAATACGTCGTCGGCCATTCCGACGCGATGATGGGTGCCATCGTCTGCAACGAAGCGACCTACGAGCAGATCAAGGAATCGACGCAGATGTTCGGGGTCTGCGCGGGACCGGACGACGTCTATCTGGCGCTGCGTGGTTTCCGCAGCATGGGTGCGCGATTGAAGCAGCACCATGCGAATGGGCTCCGGGTCGCGCAGTGGCTCCAAGAACGGCCCGAGGTGCTGCGCGTCATGCATCCCGGCCTGCCGCAGGACCCCGGCCATGCGCTCTGGAAGCGGGATTTCACGGGCGCGTCCGGCTTGTTCGGATTCGTCGTGAACACACATGACCAGACGCGCGTGGCCGCGATGCTGGACGGTCTGAAGTTCTTCGGCATGGGCGCAAGCTGGGGCGGCTTCGAAAGCCTGATCCTGCCCACTTATCCCGAGAAGAACCGCAGTGCCACCGGCTGGAACCCCGGCGGCCATTCCATCCGCATCCATATCGGATTGGAAGACCCCGAAGACCTTATCGCCGATCTCGATGCAGGGTTTGCCCGCCTGCGTGGCGACGCCTGAACGCTGCCGCCCTCCGGCCGCCTGTTGTGACGATCCTCATAGCGACCCGTTCCGCCGCAACGGTATGGTATTTGCTTGAGGACGCATGAGCGCCTGGGACAATACGAGGGCGGCATGACACAGGACCGGAGCGAACGGACGGCGCCGCGGCTTTCCGAAGCCGCCGCCTCTGGAACGGCGTCCAAGATCCGCTCGCTGGACGATCTGGGGGCTTGCGCCGAAGCCGCGCGCAAACAGGGGCGCAAGGTCGTTCTGGCGCATGGCGTTTTCGACCTGCTCCATATGGGTCATGTCCGGCACCTCGAGGAGGCACGCAGCCATGGCGACGTCCTGATCGTCACCCTCACGGCCGATGCCTATGTCAACAAGGGGCCCGGCAAGCCGGTTTTCCCCGCCGCCCTGCGCGCGGAGATGCTGGCGGCGCTCAGTTGCGTCGACTTCGTTGGCATCAACGACGCCCCCGATGCCGAGCCCGTGTTGCATGCCGTGAAGCCGAGCGTCTATGCCAAGGGATCGGACTACGCCAATCCGGACGACGACGTCACGGGTAAGATCCTGGCAGAGCGCGAAGCGGTCGAGACCTATGGCGGCCGGCTGGCCTTCACCGGCGGCATCACCTTCAGCTCGTCCGAGCTGCTGAACCGCCACTTCCAAGTTTTCGAGCCGCAGGTCCACGACTTCCTGTCCCGCCTGCGCGACAGCGGGGGACTGGCCGCGACGCTCGACCTGATCGAACGGGTCAAGGACATGCGCGTGCTTCTGGTCGGCGACACGATCGTCGACGAGTACCGCTATGTCGTGCCCTTGGGGAAATCGCCCAAGGAAAACATGATCGCCACCCGCTTCGAGGAGTCGGAAACCTTCGCCGGCGGCGTGGTCGCCACGGCCAACCACGTCGCGGGACTGTGCAAACAGGTCGATGTGATGACCTGTCTTGGCGGTGTGGACAGCCATGAGGGGCTGATCCGGCAGAGTCTTCGGCCCAATGTCCGGCTGCTGCCGATCCGTCGCCGCGGCGCGCCGACGACGCGTAAGGTCCGCTTCATCGACCACTACTATTTCCGCAAGCTGTTCGAGGTGTACCACTTCGACGACCGGCCGCTTTCGCCCGCGCTGCAGCGGCGCTTCGATACGATGATCGCCGAAAAGGCTGCCGACTACGATCTCGTGCTGGTGAACGATTTCGGCCACGGTCTGATCGCGCGTTCGACCATCGAGACCCTGTGCGCCGAGGCGAAGTTCCTTGCCGTGAACGCCCAGACGAACAGCGCCAATGCCGGCTTCAACCTGATCACCCGCTATCCGCGTGCCGATCTCGTCTGCATCGACATGATCGAGGCGCAGCTTGCCGTCGGCGACAAGTTCATCGACCCGGCCACCGTGGTCGGCCGCACCCTGCCCGGCCGCATCGATTGCGACCGCGTCATCATGACCCTGGGCAAAAGCGGCAGCGCGGTCTGGGAACGGGGTGCCCTGCCCGTGTCGATCCCGGCCTTCGCCAAGGCGGTGGTCGATCTGGTCGGTGCCGGCGATGCGTTCCTGGCCGTCAGCGCACCCCTTGCCGCCGCCGGCGGTTCGATGCGTCAGGTGGGCTTCGTCGGCAACGTTGCCGGTGCGATCAAGGTCGGCATCGTCGGCCACCGCAGTTCCATCGACAAGGCGACCCTTATCAAATCCATCACGGGCTTGCTGAAATGACCGGTCCCGCGCATCGCGTCGAACGATACTTCGATACCCTGTCTCGTCTGACCTCCGCCGTGGAGGCGACGGACGCGGCCGGCCTGTCCCTGCCTCTCGGTGCCGCGACGGACAGGATCGTGACGCTGTTGCGTCACGCTTCCGCGGCCGGCGGGCGGTTGATGTTCGTCGGCAATGGCGGCAGCGCCGCCATCGCCAGCCATCTGGCCATCGACTTCACCAAGAATGGCGGCATGGCCGCGCTGGCCTTCAACGACGGCGCCGCCCTGACCTGCCTCGCCAACGATCTCGGCTACGAGAACGTTTTCGCCCACCAGGTGACCGTGCATGGCCGGTCCGGCGACGTGTTGATCGCGATCAGCAGTTCGGGCCGATCGCCCAACATCCTGAAGGCGGCCGAGGCCGCCCGGGCCAAGGGCATCTCGCTTCTGACGCTGAGTGGGTTCGCGGCGGATAACCCGCTGCGGAAATCGGGGGACGTGAACCTCTACGTGCCCAGCGCGCAATACGGCTTCGTCGAAATCACGCATCTCGCGCTCTGCCACGCCGTGCTGGACCTCGCGATGGGCTGGAACGGGCAGAACTGAAGACGGCCCCTACTCCGCCGCCGTGGTCTCCGAAAAGCCCGAAAACCCGACCCTGCCCTTGTCCGAAAAACCGGCCGCCGCATAGTCCGCGACGGTCTCGAAGCGGCGATGGACCTTGCTTTCCGCATTCGCGGCACGGGCGCGCTTCGCCTCCTGATGGCGGCGCCAGGTTTCGCGGCGCACGGCCTCGATCTCGTCGGCGGTCATGCCGTCGATACGGATCGTCGAGACCGAGTAGCGAATGTCGTCCGGATTGAAGTTCTCGGCCAGCAGGCCCTTCGCCACGGCCTCGTCATGAACCGGCGTTCCCGGCAGCGGCGTCACCACGGACAGCGCGAAATCGTCCAGTTCCAGCGACATCGCGTAATCGGCGGTGTGCAGGATCGACTCCCGGCTCTCGCCGGGGAAGCCGATCATCAGAAAGCCCCGCACCTCCATCCCGCGGGCGCGGATCGCCTTCACCACCTCGGGCACGCGGGCAAGGTCGACATGCTTGTTGATCTGGTTCGCCTGGATGTCGGGATTGCCGGATTCGATGGCCAGCGTGATGCGGTGAAAGTTCGCGGCGGCGAGAAGATCGATCATCTCCTCGTCCAGTGCGTTGACCTCGGTCCCCGCCGGCACGCTGAAGGATATTTCCGGGAACTCGGCCGCGAGGCGGCGGCACAAATCCTTTACCCGCGGTGCCGAGACGAAGAAGTTGTCGTCCAGGAACTGGATTTCCTCGACGCCGAATTCGTCGCGCAACCAGGCAATCTCGCGGACGACATCCTCGTTGGTCCGTTTGCGATATCCCTTGTAGCCGCCCATCAGCGGCGAGGTGCAGTAGAAGCACACATGCGGGCAGCCGCGCGTGGAGACCATGACGGCATAGCGTTCGCGCTGCACGTCGCCCCCGCCCGCCCGGACCTCGCTCTGCCAGTAGGCATCCATCGGGAACAGATCCCAGGCCGGCAGCGGCAGCGTCTCCAGCGCGCCGGGATTGGGGCCGTCCTTGCGGTGATAATAGCGAAACGCCGAGCCGGTGACGGCGGGTTTGGCGGCG
>JBFWNZ010000314.1:0-4569 GCA_050250795.1 Alphaproteobacteria bacterium
TGCCGGGGACGAGCAGGGTGGTGAGGCGGCGGGCGGCGTCGAAATTGAGCGTCCACCCCTCGTCCCAGGCCTCCTCGGGCGCATCCCAGGTCATCGGCCGCGCATTGCCCATGTTGTTGACCAGCACGGCGACATGGTCGAGCGCGCGGCATGCCGCCTCGGCGACCCGCGCCGGGCCGTCCGGGGCCGTCAGGTCGGCGGCGATGGGGACCGGGCGGGGGGCACCCGCGGCGGCGATGCGGTCCGCGACCCCTTCCAGCAGGTCCAGGCGGCGGGCGGTGATCGCCACCCGCGCGCCCTCGGCGGCCAGGGCCGCGGCGATGGCCGCGCCGATGCCGGTGCTGGCGCCGGTGACGAGGCAGGGCGTGCCGGCAAGTTGCAGGTCCACCGGCTCAGCCCCCGTCGCGGGCGCTGCGGCTGCGCGCCAGCGTCTCGGCCGCCGCGTCGATGCGGCCGGACGACATCATCAGCGCGTTGATCGTGCGCGCCAGCACCAGCGAATCCTCATAGGGCATGCCGGCGACGGCGCGGTGCGTCTCCTTGGTCAGCTTGACGGCGACCGGGTCCAGCCTGGCCAGGTTGCCGACGAAGCCCTGCACCATCTCCTTGAGGGCGGCGGCGTCGGGGGCGAGGCGGTTGACCAGCTGCATGGCGTGCAGTTCCGCGGCCGTCACCGGCTCGGTCGACATCAGCAGCTCCAGCGCGCGGCGCTTGCCGACCATGTGGGTCAGCACGGCGGCGTTCATCGCCGCCGGCACGCCGCCGCGAATCTCGAAGGCGCCGAAACGTGCGCTGGCGTCGGCCAGGACGAAGTCGCAGGCCATGGCGATGGCGAAGCCGCCGGCCACCGCATAACCGCGGACCACCGCGACCGAGGGCTTGGTCATGCGGTGGAGATTCGCGAACAGGCGGGCATAGCGGTCGTCGTAGTCGAGGATGCGGTCGAGCGGCATGCCGCGGTCGGCTTCGCCGAAATCGCGGCCGGCGCAGAAATGGTCGCCCTCGCCGGCGATGACGAGAACCCGGCATTGCGCGTCGCTCTCGGCGATGGTCACGCCCTCGACAAGGCCGTCGACGACGGAGGCGTCCAGCGCGTTGCGCCGTTCGGGCCGGTCGATGATGAGGCGGGTGACGCCGCGGGAATGCTCGGTGCGGACGGTCATGCAGTCTCCCCAGGCTGCGCCGGACGCAGCCGACGATTGCATGCCCGCGACCTTGCGCGGCGGGGGTGGTTCCGTCAAGATCGCGGCGCCTTTGCCACCCCGTGGCAATTCCGATACAAAGCACCGGATTTCAGGGACCGACGGAGAGGAATATCCGTGCCACTCGACGCAACTCGTGACGATCTGAAGGTAGGCGTCTGCGGCGCCGGTGCGATGGGCCGGGGCATCGTGCAGGTGACGGCGGCGGGCGGCGTGGCCGTAAAGCTGTTCGACATCAATGCCGAGCAATGCGCCCAGGCGGTGACGTTCATCGAGCAGATGCTGGGCCGCCAGGCCGAGAAGGGCCAGATCACCGCCGACCAGTTCAAGGCGATCATGGGGCGGATCGAGGTCGTGGACAGCATGGCCGGCTTTGCCGACTGCCATGTGGTGATCGAGGCCGCGACCGAGAACCTGGACATCAAGCGCAAGATTTTCGCCGCCATCGAGGACGCCGTGGCGCCCGACGCCATCGTCGCCACCAACACCTCGTCGCTGTCGGTCACGACCATCGCATCGTCCTGCAAGCATCCGGAGCGGATCGCCGGGCTGCACTTCTTCAATCCCGTGCCGCTGATGAAGCTGGTCGAGGTGATCGAGGCGGTGCGCACGGAGCCCTGGGTCGGCGACGCGCTGATGGTGCTGGGCAAGCGGATGACGCGCGAGCCGGTGCGGCTGACCGATGCGCCGGGCTTCCTGGTCAACCAGGTCGGGCGCGGCTACAACATCGAGGCCTCGCATATCGCCAACGAGCAGGTGGCGGACCCGGTCGACCTCGACCGCATCCTGCGCGAGGGCGCCGGCTTCCGGATGGGGCCGTTCGAGCTGATGGATCTGACGGCGCTGGACGTCACCCATCCCGCCACCGAGCTGATCTATCGCCAGTTCTATGAGGAAGCGCGCTTCCGCCCGTCCTACAGCATGCGCATGCGGATGGAGGCGGGGCTGCTGGGCCGCAAGGTGGGCCGGGGCTATTACGCCTATCCCGAGGGCAAGCAGCAGGTGGCGCCCGAGCCGGCACCGCCCGCCTATGACGGCCGTCCGGTCTGGATCAGCCGCAAGGAGGCGGCGGGGCATGCCGCGCTGACCGCCATCGTCGAGAAGATCGGCGCGCCGCTGGACCGCGGCGAGACGCCGGGGCGCGACTCGCTGATCCTGGTGACGCCGGTGGGCGAGGACGTGACGACCTGCGCCGTGGAGCAGGGGCTGGATGCGACCCGCACCCTGGGCATCGACACCGTGATCGGGTTGGAGACGCGGCGCACGGTCGCGACCAACCCGGCGACCGGCCGGGAATGGCGCGACGCCGCGCACGGGCTGATGACGGCCGACGGGGTGAAGGCGACGGTGATCCGCGACTGCCCCGGCCTGGTGGCGCAGCGCATCGTCTCGACCATCTGCAACATCGGCTGCCAGATCGCGCAGTTCGGCACCGCGACGCCCGAGGATATCGACAAGGCGGTCGTGCTCGGCCTCAACTATCCGAACGGGCCGCTGACCTTCGGCGACAAGGTCGGGTCGGCGACGGTGCTGCGCATCCTGACGACGCTCAACCGCCTGACCGGCGATCCGCGCTATCGTCCGAGCCCGTGGCTGCGCCGCCGCGCCCAGCTCGGCCTGTCCCTTTTCGCGACTGAAATCTAGGAGGAACCGAAGATGCTCGACGCATATCTCTACGAGGGCAAGCGGAGCCCCTTCGGCCGTTACGGCGGCGAATTGTCCGGCGTGCGGCCGGACGATCTTCTGGGCCAGGTGATCGCGAAGCTGGTCGCCGACGGTCCGTTCACGGCCGACCAGATCGACGACGTGATCATCGGCTGCGGCAACCAGGGCGGCGAGGACGCGCGCTGCGTGGCGCGGCACGCGCTGCTGGTGGCGGGCCTGCCGGAGACGGTGTCGGGCCAGGTGATCCAGCGCAACTGCGCCAGCGGCCTGTCGGCCGTCGTCTCGGCCGCGCATGCGGTGAGCGCCGGCGAGGGCGACGTGTTCATCGCCGGCGGTGTGGAGAGCATGAGCCGCGCGCCCTTCGTGATGGGCAAGGCGGGCGAGGCCTTCCAGCGCA
Organism: Alphaproteobacteria bacterium; assembly: GCA_050250795.1. Taxonomy (GTDB): domain Bacteria; phylum Pseudomonadota; class Alphaproteobacteria; order UBA8366; family UBA8366; genus JBFWNZ01. Next base: position 3,265 of record JBFWNZ010000314.1, read on the forward strand.
AGGTCGAAATCTTCGACTCGACCATCGGTTCGCGCTTCCCGAACCCCAAGATCACCGAGCAGTACGGCGACTGGCAGATGCCGCAGACCGCCGACAATCTGGCGCAGGACTATCAGATCACGCGCGAGAGCTCGGACGTGTTCGCGCTCGCCTCGCAGGACAAGTACAAGAAGGCCAAGGCCGAGGGCTTCTTCGACGGCGAGATCGTGTCGGTCGCGGTGCCCGCGGGCCGCAAGCAGCCGGACATCCAGATCGGCGAGGACGAGCATCCGCGCCCCGAGACGACGATGGAAGCGCTGACCAAGCTGCGGCCGCTGTACAAGGACGGCGTGACGACGGCGGGCAACGCCTCGGGCGTCAACGACGGTGCGGTGGCGATGTATATCGGCAGCCGTGCGGCCGGCGAGAAGGCGGGCTTGAAGCCGCTGGCGCGCATCATCGCCTCGGCCTCGGCCGGCGTGCCGCCGCGCATCATGGGCATCGGCCCGGTTCCGGCGACGCAGAAGGCGCTGGCCCGCGCGGGGCTGGAGGTCGGCGACCTGGATGTGATGGAGTTCAACGAGGCCTTTGCCGCGCAGGTTCTGGCCTGCCTCAAGGGCCTGGGCATCGATGAGCGCGACAGCCGCGTGAACATGAACGGCGGCGCGATCGCGCTGGGCCATCCGCTGGGCGCGTCGGGCCCCCGCATCTTCCTGACGGCCGCGCGGCAGTTGCAGCGCACCGGCGGGCGCTATGCGCTGGCCACGCTGTGCGTCGGCGTCGGCCAGGGCACGGCGGTGATCCTGGAACGGGTGGCGGACTGATGGCCGAGCGTCCCGCCTATTCCTGGGACGACCCGCTTCGTCTCGACGACCTGCTGACCGAGGACGAGCGGCAGATCCGCGACGTCGCGCGCGATTTCGCGACCGAGCGCTTGATGCCGCTGATCCGCGACTGGAACCGGCATGAAAGCTTCGATCCGGCGATCATGCGCGAGTTCGGCGGGCTGGGCTTTCTGGGCGCGACGCTCGAAGGCTATGGCTGTGCCGGCATCGGCTTCGTCGCCTACGGTCTGATCTGCCGCGAGCTGGAGCGGGTGGACACCTGCTTCCGCTCGGCGGTGGGGGTGCAGACCGGCCTCGTCATGGCGCCGATCTATGCCTATGGCTCGGAGGAGCAGAAGCAGCGCTTCCTGCCCGGCATGCAGACCGGCGAGATCATCGGCTGCTTCGGGCTGACCGAGCCGGACCACGGTTCGGACCCCAGCGGCATGCAGACCCGCGCCCGCAAGGTGGACGGCGGCTACAAGCTGTCGGGCACCAAGCA
>JBFWNZ010000315.1:0-4568 GCA_050250795.1 Alphaproteobacteria bacterium
GCGTCTGGCGGCCCTGATCACCGCCATCGGCATGTCGATCTTCCTGCAGAACTACGTGCAGCTCCTCCAGGGCGCGCGGGTCAAGCCGCTCCCGCCGCTGATCACCGGCGGCTTCGAGGTCATGCAGCACGGCGAATACGCGGTGACGATCAGCTATCTGCAGATTTTCATCATGCTGCTGACGGTCGCCCTGATGGCCGGATTTTCCCTGCTGATCGCGCGGATGGCACTGGGCCGCGCGCAGCGCGCCTGCGAGCAGGACCGGACGATGGCCGCGCTGATCGGCGTGGATGTCGACCGCACCATCGCGCTGACCTTCGTCATGGGGGCCGCGCTCGCGGCCGTCGCCGGCGTCATGTTCGTGCTCTACTACGGCGTGATCGATTTCTTCATCGGCTTCCAGGCCGGAATCAAAGCATTCACCGCCGCGGTCCTGGGCGGCATCGGCTCGCTTCCCGGAGCGATGCTGGGCGGCCTGCTGATCGGCCTGATCGAAGCGTTCTGGTCGGGCTATTTCTCGGTCGAGTACAAGGATGTCGCCGCGTTCACCATTCTCGTTCTGGTCCTGATCTTCCGTCCGACGGGCCTGCTCGGCAAACCCGATATCGAGAAGGTATGAGACGAGGAATGGCGGACGCCGCGTCAGCCCCCGCATCCCCTGACGTCCCCTGGCCGCGCATCGTTCGGGAATCCGCGCTGACGGCACTCGTGGTTCTGGGGCTGACCGTGCTGATGGTGGGCGTCCGCATCGTCGACGTACCTTCGGGAATCGCGATCCGGACCCGTCTGGACGATGTTCTGGCCATCGTTCTGCTGGCGTTCATCGGGCGCTTCTCCTTTGCCTTGACCCGCGAAGGCCGCCCCGTCCTGGGCCTTGCCGTCGCGGTTCCGGTCGCGCTAGCCCTGAGCGCGATCGCCCTGGCCGCCGGCATGAGCGAGGGCCCGGATGCCCTTGGCCTTGCGGCCGCCAATCCGTTCGAAAGTGCCGTGGTCCTCGCCGTCACGGCCCTGACGGCCTGGGCCATTGCCGGGCAGGCCGCTCTGCGCGCATTCCGCCGCGCGGTGCCGCTCGATGCCGAGGCCCAGGATGCGCGCCGCGTTCGCATGGAGGCGCGCCTGCGGCTGGGAATGCGCGCCCTCGGCCCCGTCCTGCTCGTACTGGCCGTCGTCTATCCCTTCCTTCCGATGATGGACCGGCGAGGCCTCGATCTGGGCGTCCTGATCCTGACCTATGTCATGCTCGGCTGGGGGCTCAATATCGTCGTCGGGCTCGCCGGCCTGCTCGATCTCGGCTACGTCGCCTTCTACGCCGTGGGCGCCTATTCCTTTGCCCTGCTGTCGCATTATTTCGGCCTGTCCTTCTGGATCTGCCTGCCCTACGCGGGGATCATGGCGGCATTCGGCGGAATGCTGCTCGGGTTCCCGGTGCTGCGTCTGCGGGGGGATTATCTCGCCATCGTCACCCTGGGCTTCGGCGAGATGATCCGGATCACCCTGCTGAACTGGTACACCTTCACCGGCGGTCCGAACGGCATCGGCAGCATCCCGCGTCCCAGCTTCTTCGGGCTGGAGTTCACCCGCAACGCCCCCGAGGGCGTCGAGACCTTCCACAGCCTGTTCGACCTCGAATACAGCACCGACCATCGCCTGATCTTCCTGTATTTCGTGATCCTTGGGCTGGCGCTGCTGACCAACGCCTTCACATTGCGCATCCGGAAACTGCCCATCGGGCGCGCCTGGGAAGCCCTGCGCGAGGACGAGATCGCCAGCCGGTCGCTCGGCATCAACCCGCGCAACACCAAGCTGACCTCCTTCGCCATCGGCGCCATGTTCGGCGGCTTCGCCGGTGCGTTCTTCGCCACCCGGCAGGGCTTCATCAGCCCGGAGAGCTTCGTATTCCTGGAATCGGCGATCATCCTCGCCGTCGTCGTCCTCGGCGGCTTCGGCAGCCAGTTGGGCATCGTGATCGCGGCCATCGTGCTGATCGGCCTGCCGGAATGGTTCCGCGAACTCCAGAACTATCGGATGCTCGCCTTCGGCGCCGCGATGGTCCTGATCATGATCTGGCGGCCGCACGGCCTGATCGCCAACCGCGAGCCGACCATCCGCCTGGGAGCGGGATCGGGGAGGGAAGGCCGATGACCGCCGGGGCCGTATCCCCCTTATTGCAGGTCGATCACCTGACGATGCGCTTCGGCGGCCTGACGGCTGTGAACGACGTGTCGTTCACGGCTGAGTCCGGCCGGATCACCGCCATCATCGGCCCGAACGGCGCCGGCAAGACAACCGTCTTCAACTGCCTGACCGGATTCTACCGGCCGACGGTGGGGCGCATGCTCCTGACGCAACCGCAGGGCGCGTTCCTGCTGGAGCGGATGGATGGCTTCCGCGTCGCGGCCGAGGCGGGGGTCGCCCGCACCTTTCAGAATATCCGGCTGTTCCCGCGCATGAGCGTCCTGGAGAATCTCATCGTCGCCCAGCACACCAAGCTGATGCGGGCCTCCGGCTTCAGCCTGTTCGGCCTGCTGGGTTTGAAGCGATATCGCGGCGCGGAACGCCAGGCGGTCGATCTGGCGCGGTACTGGCTGGACAGGATCGACCTGACCTCCAGTGCCGACCACGATGCCGGCAGCCTGCCTTATGGCGCCCAGCGGCGCCTGGAGATCGTGCGGGCAATGTGCACGGAACCGGTCCTCCTGTGTCTCGACGAGCCGGCGGCCGGCCTCAATCCGCGCGAATCCAGCGAGTTGAACGGCCTGCTTCGCTTCATCCGCGATACGCACGGAACGGGAATTCTGCTCATCGAGCACGACATGAGCGTGGTCATGAAGATTTCCGATCATGTCGTCGTGCTGGATTACGGCAGCAAGATCGCCGACGGCGCTCCAGCGGACATCCGGACGAATCCGGCCGTCATTCGCGCCTATCTGGGAACGGATGACGACGATTCCCTGCCGCCCCCGATCAAGGCCGATCTCGAAGAACGCGGAGCGACCGGCGCCTGATGCTGCGGATCGAAGCGCTCCATACCTTCTACGGCAGCATCGAGGCGCTGCGCGGCATCGATCTTGAGGTGCGGCAAGGCGAGATCGTAGCCCTCATCGGCAGCAACGGCGCCGGCAAGACGACCTTGCTGATGAGCATCTGCGGCAATCCCCGCGCGGCGCGCGGCCGCATCGTCCTGGACGGACAGGACATCACCCAACTGCCCACCTTCGAGATCGTCCGCCGCGGAATCGCCCATGCCCCGGAAGGGCGCCGCATCTTTCCGCGGATGAGCGTTCTGGAAAACCTGCAGATGGGCGCCATCACCGCCGATCCGCAGTATTTCGAAGAGGATTTGGAGGCGGCCTTCGCATTGTTCCCCGTCCTTCGGGCCCGCAGCGGCCAGCGGGGCGGCACGCTGTCGGGCGGCGAACAGCAGATGCTGGCCATCGCCCGCGCCTTGATGAGCCGCCCCACCACACTGCTTCTGGACGAGCCGTCCCTCGGCCTCGCACCCATGGTCGTGAAGCAGATATTCAACGTCATCCGCGAGATCAACCGGACGCGGGGGATGACCGTCCTGCTGGTCGAGCAGAACGCGTATCACGCGCTGCGCCTCGCCCATCGGGGCTATGTCATGGCGACGGGGCGGATCGTGCTGTCCGGCAGCGGCGCCGAACTGCTCGAGAACGAAGAAGTGCGCCGGGCCTATCTCGAAGGCGGATAGGAGTTGGAGGCGATGGCATGAACCTTCCGTTGCTCGGCGTCGCGCCGTCGGTCTTTATCGGCGTCACGCTGCTGCTCATGGGCTTCACCGCCTTCATGACGGGGCAGGGCTGCGCCAACACTTGGCGCCCGATGTCGCAGTTGCTGCCCTATGCGGCCCTTCTGGGCTGTCTCGACCGGTTCCTCGGCTTCGCCCTGTTCGGCGGCCAGTTGCTGCTGCTCTCGGGTTATCTGATCGACACCGCGGTCCTGCTCGCGATTGCCGCCCTGGGATACCGCCTGACGCTGGTGCGGCGTATGACCGAGCAATATCCGTGGCTCTACGAACGCGCCGGCCCTCTCCGATGGCGCAGCAGGGGGCACTGACCCGCAACGCGGGTGCATTGCCGGGGGACAGCCGCATGTTACAGTGCCATTCTATGGTTGGAGGTCAGCCTATCCGGTAACGACGGCCATCGCATCGCGGATGGACAATGTATGGAGACCTGTCCGATGACACCTATGAAAAGCCTATTGCTCGCAACGGCGCTGACGGCGGCAAGCGCCACGGCCGCATTCGCGGACGTCAAGATCGCCACCGTCGGTCCGATGACCGGCCAGTACGCCACATTCGGCGAGCAGATGCGACGCGGTATCGAAATGGCCGTCGAGGATCTGAACGCAGGCGGCGGCGTCCTCGGTCAGAAGGTCGTCCTGATCGTCGAGGATGACGCCTGCGATCCCAAGCAGGCGGTCGCTGCGGCCAACAAGATCGCGAGCGGCGGCGTGAAGCTCGTGGCCGGCCACTATTGCTCGGGATCGTCGATCCCGGCCTCCGCCGTGTATCAGGAGGAAGGGGTCCTGCAGATTTCGCCGGC
>JBFWNZ010000316.1:0-4522 GCA_050250795.1 Alphaproteobacteria bacterium
CGTCGCGGCTGGGCAGGGGCGGGGCGCCTTCCAGCTTGCGGCTGCACAGCATGAAGACGATGAAAGACCCGGAGGTGCGGATGGGCTCGCTGGTCTGCCCTTCGGTCAGACCTTGGATGATCGGCCGCAATTCCGGCGGCAGCTGGCTCAGGCGGACCCGCCCGCCGCGGTCGGCCTGGGCCGACCCGACCGATGCTGCGGCGCTCTCCATATCGGTGCAGCTTTTGACGGTCCCGCGGACCTGTTGGGCGACTGCGAGGCGGGCGGCGATCTCCTGCTGCGGCGCGTCAGGCGCGAATGTCACCACCACCTGGCGGATATCGAAGACCGGTTCCTCGTCCTTGACCGGGACGCGGCGCTCGATCAGCAGATCGATGTGGTAGCCCGAGGGAGATCGGATCGGATCGGTGATTCCGCCGGGCGACAGGGCCGTGATCGGACCCTGGAGGGCGGGGTCCAACTGGTCCGGGGTGATCCAGCCGAGATCGCCGCCGACGGCAGCCGTGGCGCTCTGCGAAAATTCGCGGGCGATGGCGCTGAAGCTGGCACCGGCGCGCAGCTGCTCGATCAGCCGTTCGGCGCTTTGCCGGACCTGCTGCTCGTCATCCGGTCCGTTCACGGCGAGGAAGATTTCGGCGATGCGGTACTGGGTGTGGCCCTGCTGCTCGGCGAGGCGGCGCAGTTCCTCGTCCACCTCGTCGGCGCCGATCGCGACGGTTTGTGCAAAGCGGCGGCCGACCACGCGGCTCCAGGCAATCTGCGCCCGGATCTTTTCGCGCAAGGATTTGGTGTCGATGCCCTGTTGTTCCAGCTTCTTCGAAAGCTGTCCTTCGGGAATGTTGTTGCTGCGCTCGATATTGCCGATTGCGCGATCGATCTCGCGGTCCGGGATGGCGATGGAGAGGCGTTGCGCCTCCTGAAGCTGGAGCCGCTCCTCGATCAGATTGCGCAGCACCTGCGGGGCCAGCCGGCGCTGGGTTTCCGGGCTGGCTTCGAGGCCGGTGGTCGCGATGATGAGTTGAAGGCGGCTCATCAGATCGTAGGCCGAGATGATGTCCTCGTTCACGATCGCGGCGATACGCAGGACATTCTGCGCCGCAGCGTCGCGCATGGCCGGCAGGGTTGCCGTCGCGAAAGCAGCGGCGGCCAGACCCAGCAGGGCCAGCGTGCGGAGGGGAGAACGGAAAAGGCGAATCGTGGTTCGCATCGTGGCACCTCGCGGCGATCAGCCCGCAGATGTGTTGATTTCGCCCAGATGCTTAAAGATGAACTGGAACAGGATTGAATCCGACGGGACGAGGTCGGCGTCGCGCGTGAAGCTGCGCGAGGCGACAGTGTTGAACACGAAGCACTCGTCCTCATACCGGAAGCTCAGGGCGTGCCGCAACGGTCCGCCGCTGGGAGTCAGGTCTCGCTGCGTGAACGCCTGGACGCGCCAGAACTCGGTGATGCGCGAGGAAGCGCCGATGCGCAGTTCCTCACGGTCCTCGAAGCCGCCCGTGCCGGTCGAACTGTCGAGATAGATGTAGTCGCCGAACAGGCGGAATGCCGACGGTCCGGCAGAGAATGAGAACTCGTTGCGCAGCATCGTGAGGTCTTTCTGGCTCAACCGGAACCGGTACACCAGATCGACATACTCGTTCGGCACCACCTCGAAGCGGCCGAGATAGTCCGACTTGTTCTCCTCGACCAGCTTGTTGTCGACGAGTTCGTGGTCGGTGTGCAGGCGGTAGCTCTGGCCGATGAAGGCCGTCGTGCGGCCTTCGCCGCGCCCGAATACCCCGCCATTCAGGCCATAGACGACGCGCGGCCCGCTTTCCACCCGGTCCAGCCCTGCGAACCGGTCGATGCTGAACAGGTTGGTGTCGTCGGCCTCGAAGACCGAGCTGTCCTCTTCGGGGATCGAGGTCGGGTTGCCGCCGTTCGGCGCCACGATCACGGCGGCCACCGGCTCCACCAACTGGCGGACATTTCCGCTTTCCCGGATGAAGGGATAGCGGATTTCCGTCTTCGCCATCGGCAGGATACGGCCGGTCAGGCCGTCCGGCTCGCGGAGATCGACCTGATCCACCTGATACAGGTCCGCGAAGCCTATGGCCTCGAACGAGGACACCAGGCCGATGGGGGCGGTCCAGGAATACTGATAGCCGGGGCGGAAGGACCACATCTGGCTGTCGGCACGATCCAGGGCATTGAGGTAGCGATAGCTGCCGTCCAGCGACCAGCGACCGTAACGGTTCGCGTCGCCGACATGGCTCAACTCGATCATCGGCGCGACCAGCGGCGCCTCGCGGCGGTCGCCGGTGCGCAGATCCTGGAAAGAATAAGCGTTGATTGCGGCGTAATCGCGGCGCCCGAACCCCTCTGCGAAGACGTTCGATGTCAGGGCGTTGGTGTTGTCCAGGGGGAAGAAGCTGAACCGGCGCAGATAGCTCTTGTCGGTCGCGCGGTTGACCTTGAACCCCGTGCGCCAGGTATCGTTCAGTTCGACCAGCGCGTTGCTCTTGATGTGGCCGCGGACCCGGTCCTCCTTGGTCTGGGGGGAATTCGGGTCGCCTTCCTTGCGGTTCGATTCCGTGATGCTGCCCGACATGTCGAACGAGGCATGATTGAAGCGGCGGCGGTATTCGCCGCTCATGATCAGCCCTTCGTCCATCGTGTAGATGGGAGAGACCGTCATGTCGCTCTGATCGTCGATGACGATGTAGTAGGGCAGCTTGACGAACTCGCCCGTATTGTCGTTCGTGCCGACCGTCGGCGTCAGAAAGCCGCTGCGCCGTTTGACGGTCGGATCGGGATGCTGGAGATAGGGCGAGTAGAAGACGGGAACGCCGAACATCTCCATCGTCGCATCGCGATAGCGGATTTCCTGTGCAGCCTGGTCGTGCTCCACCTCGCGCGCCTTCAACTGCCAGAGCGGTGCGCGCGTCGGGTTGTTCTCGCATAGCTGACAGGGCGAGAAGACGGCGTTGCGCATGATCGTCAGGTTGCCGTCGCGGCGTTGCGCGCCGGTGGCGGCGAAGCGGCTGTCGTCTTCGAGCAGGATGCGAATCTGCTCGACGACGCCGTTCTTCATCTCGTCGGTCAGTTCGACGAATTCGGCGAACATCACATCGCCGGACGGCTCCATCATGACGATGTTGCCGGTTGCGCTGACCGTGTCGGCCTTCTGATTATAGCTGACCGCATCCGCATAAAGAATGCGGTCTCCATAGATGATCTCGACATTGCCCCGGGCCGTGACGGTTCCCAGTTCCTCGTCGTGGCTCATCTCGTCGGCAGAGATCAGGACCGGCACATCGGGCGCCGGCGTCGGCCCGAGCTGCGCGCGGGCGGGCGACGCGAAGGACGCCGTCAGCAACAGCCCGGCAGCAGCGATGGCGAGGACAAGCCGACGCATCAGCCATCCTCCAGATGCAGCAGCATCGCGATGCCCAGCATCGTCGTGACCCCGGTCGGGGTCCAGGCGGCCAGCAGGGTCGGGACGCTTGCCGAAAGGCCGAGCGCATGAACGACATCGGACAGGAAATACAGCACGAAGCTGAACAGGACGCCGCCGGCGACCGCGAAGGCCGCGCCGCTGCGCCTGTTCACGCGCAGGGTGAAGGTTGCCGCGATGAGGACCATCGCGCACAACAGCACGGGATAGGCCAGCAGCGTGAAATAGTGCAGCCGATGGCGGTGGCCGGAGAAGCCCGCCGCTTCCAGCGTCGCCACGAAGCCGGGCAACTGCCAGAAGGACATGGTTTCCGGCGAGGCGAAGCTTTCCTGAATCTTCGTGACGGTCAGGTCCGTCGGCAGGCGGTAGTGCTCGGCATACTGGGTGGCGCGGTCGGGCGTGGATATCCATGCCTTCTCGATATCCCAGTAGCCCTGCCGCAACCGCGCGACATCGGCGTCGATCCGGCCCGAGAAATGGTCGTTCCCCTCATAGAGGAAGATGATCACGTCATGCAGTTCCATGCTGTCGCGGCCGACGGCGAGGGCATGGATCACAGACTGTCCGCCATTGTCCGCCTGGCGCAGCCAGAGGCCATTGCGCGACACGTCGAGCAGGCTTGTCGAGCGCTTGAGCAGTTTCGCCTCAAGCTGCTCGTAGCGCGCAAGCAGGATCGACGCCAGCGGGTTGAACACGGTGACATGGACGGCGCCGATGATGATGGTGAGCGCGATGGCCGGCATCAGGAACTGCCAGACCGACACGCCGGCGGCCCGCACCACGACGACCTCGTTCATCCGCGCAAGGCGCCAGAATGCAAGCATGGCGCCGAACAGGATCACGAAGGGGAGCAGCGTCTCGACCAGATGCGGCAGCTTGAGGAAGCTCATCTGGATCAGAATGCCGACGCTTGCGTCCTGCTTGCCGGACCCGCGGCGCAGCATCTCCACGACATCGAACACGAGGGCCACGGAAATCAGGCCGAAAAACACGCTGCCGATCCAGAACACATACTGGCGAGCGAGATAGGCCGACAATGTGTTCGAAAGGCGCAAGCGCGGTCCCTCGGCGGCGTCGGATCAA
>JBFWNZ010000317.1:0-4522 GCA_050250795.1 Alphaproteobacteria bacterium
CGGCAGTGTCACCGGCGCGCGCGGCGCGATCGGCGGCGGCGGGGCCAGCCTGCTGGGCGCGGCCGCTGCCGGAGCCTGCGCCGTGACGCTGCGCGAAATGGCGGGCTTGCTCGGCGGCTGCGGGTTGGGCTCCGGACCCAGCTTGTCGAGGACGGACAGGTCGACGGACACGCTGTCGCCTGCGTACCCCCGGTATTGCGCAGTTGCTGGCGGAACGGCAAGCAGGCCGACAGCCACCAATGCCGCGAGCGAGATGCCGGAGTACCTGCGTACGTAACCCGGAACGCGATCCGGTCGTTCAACCATGGGACCTCAACCTGATTTGAGACCTCGGTCCATCGGAGGTCTGGCGCCGAAGGAAACCATACGGCACCGAACCGGCCGGGACAACACCGCTACCGCGCCGTACTTGAGGAAGAGGCGGCCGGCAGACGGTTGGCGACACCCAGGATACCGGCCAGCATTCCATGCAACTGGGCGTTCGCGGCCAGGATGTCGGGTGCGCCAAGCTCGTACCGGCGACCGGCGATGTCCGTCACGAATCCGCCGGCTTCGCGGACGAGCAAGACTCCCGCGGCCACATCCCACGGGTTCAGCCCGTTTTCCCAGTACCCGTCGAATCGCCCGGCTGCGACATAGGCGAGGTCCAGGGCGGCGGAACCCCAGCGCCGGATGCCGGCCGTACGTGCCATGACCGCGCTCAACTGGTTGGTGAAGCGTTCGTGGCGCGAATTTTCCTCGTTGCCGAGGAATGGGATACCGGTTGCGATCACGGCATCGGGAAGCCGGTTCCGGCCGGAAACGCGAAGCCGCTGGCTCTTCAAAAAAGCGCCGGCGTTCTTCTCGGCCATGAACAACTCGTCGCGCAGCGGCTCGTAGATAACGCCCGCGATCACCTCGCCCTCGCGCTCCAGCGCGATGGACACGCAGAAATGCGGCAGGCCATGCAGGAAATTGAGTGTTCCGTCCAGCGGATCGACGATCCAGCGATGGGTGGCGTTCGGATCGCCGGACGCGCCGCTTTCCTCCATCAGGAAGGCAAAGCCCGGCCGGGCTTTCTCCAGCTCCTGCCGAACGATCTTTTCCGCCTTGTGATCCGCAGCGGAGACGAAATCGGCCGGGCCTTTCCGACTGACCTGAAGCTGCTCGACTTCGCCGAAGTCGCGGATGAGCGCACGCCCCGCACGTTCGGCGGCACGGGCCATGACGTTGATATTGGCAGAACGAATCGCCATCGTGCTGCGGGCTCCCTCGTCGTCTGTTACAGGGTCGAGTGTGCCGCGCCCGCCGACGCGACGGGCGATCAGTCCTTCACGCGCCCCAAATAGGTGGCATCGGCGGTGTTCACGGTGATCCGGGTGCCGGTTTCGATATGCGGCGGAACCATCACGCGGACGCCGTTCTCAAGGACCGCGGGCTTGTAGGAGGAGGAGGCCGTCTGGCCTTTCACCACCGCATCCGCCTCGACCACCGTCAGGTCCACCGTCTCCGGCAATTCGACCGAAATCGGGCTGTCCTCGTAGAACTCGATGGTGACCTGCATCCCGTCCTGCAGGAAGGCGACCGCATCCTCGCCGATCAGATCGCCGTTGAGCGCAACCTGCTCATAGGTCTGCGTGTCCATGAAGGTGTAGGACTCGCCATCGGAGAACAGGAACTGGAAATCCTTCTGGTCCAGCCGCACGCGCTCGACGGTTTCGGACGACCGGAAGCGCTCGTTCAGCTTGGTTCCGTCGCGGACGTCCTTCAGTTCCACCTGCAGGAACGCGCCGCCCTTGCCGGGCTTCACATGCTGCGTCTTCACTGCGCGCCAGAGGCGGCCCTGATGCTCGATGATGTTGCCGGGCCGGATCGCGTTTCCATCGATCTTCATTGGTTTTTTGCCGCAAGTTCGCTATACGCCGGAATTGGCGGCGCGGTTATAGACCCTGGCAAAGGCGGCGACAAGCCGCGCCGGGGCGGGCGGATCAGCCGCCCTGTGCCCGGTCGAAGGCCAGATTGAAATCCCGCACTGCCGCGCCCGGACCGTCCGGATAGTCCCAGACGCCCGCGACGACTGCCAGGAAATCGGCGCCAGCGGTGAGCAGGGGCATGCAGTTCCCGACCGTGATGCCGCCGATGGCGACCGAGGGAACCGCCATCATCTCGTTCCACCAGGCCAGAAGCTCCGGCTCCGCGCGATGGGTCGGGGGCTTTGTGCCGGACGCATGGAAGGCACCGAAGGCGACATAGTCGGCGCCCTGTTCGGCCGCGACCATGGCAAGGTGCCGCGAGGCGTGGCAGGTCACGCCGACGATGGCGTCGGCGCCGACGATGCGCCGCGCCTCGGCATAGCCCGCATCCTGCTGTCCGACATGCACGCCGTCGCAGCCCGTCAGGGCCGCGAGGTCGGGCCTGTCGTTCATCAGAACGGCGACGTCGCGAGCCTGGGCGATCGGGCGCAGGATATCCGTCGCCCGCCGAACGGCATCGTCATCGACGTCCTTGAGGCGTATTTGCAGGCATGCGACATCGCCGCCGTCGAGCGCGGCCTTCAAGGCCTCGCCGAAGGCCAGAGGCTCGATGCGCGGCGGCGTGATCAGATAGAGGCGCGCGCGCGCCTCTGTCTCGTCGGGATCGCTCAAGCCTTGCCCAGATAAATCTTGATGATGGAATCGAGAAGCGCGAGGGCGTCCTTACGCGGCCGCTGGAAGCTGTTGCGGCCGACGATGGACCCGTTCGCGCCGCCGTCGCGAAGCTGACGGATTTCGTCGAGCACTTCCTGCGTGCCCTTCGCGCTGCCGCCGGAGAACACGACGATGCGGCGGCCGTTGAAGGAGGACTGCATGCAGTGGCGCACGCGCGCCGCCAGCGTGCCGATGTCGATCTTCTCCGACTGGTAGACCTTGCGCGCCTCGTCCTGCTCGATATGCGCGGTCGGCGGCTTGATCTTGATGATATGCGCGCCGAGCTGCGCCGCGATCTGTGCGGCATAGGCGGTGACGTCGATGGCGGTCTCGCCGTCCTTGGTCAGGTCGCCGCCGCGGGGATATGACCAGCACACCACCGCAAGGCCCACCGACTTCGCCTCCTCGGCCAGCTCGCGGAACTCCTCGAACATCTCGAACTGGTCATCCGAGCCCGGATAGATCGTGAAGCCGATGGCCGCGCAGCCGAGACGCAGCGCATCGCCGACGCTGCCATAGACCGCCTGGTCCTTGGCCGTCGCGACGCTGTTGGAGCTGTTGACCTTGAGGATGGTCGGAACCGCGCCGGCGAAGCTGTCGGCACCGGCCTCGATGAAGCCGAGCGGCGCGGCATAGGCCGACAGGCCGGCATCGACGGCAAGCTGATAGTGGTAGTGGGGGTCGTAGCCGGCCGGGTTCTTCGCGAAGCTGCGCGCCGGGCCGTGCTCGAAGCCCTGGTCGACCGGCAGGATCACCATCTTGCCCGTACCGCCCAGGCGGCCATGCATCAGCAGGCGGGCGAGGTTCGCCTTCGTGCCGGGATTGTCGCTCTCATAGTTGGCGAGAATCTTTTTTACACGCTGCGTGATCTTCATGGCGTTTCTCTTCCCCGCGTTGGTCGATCGTCGATTGTTCAGCCTCGCATGCGACCCGAGGGAATACCCGAGGGCGGGGCGCTTTGCAACGGCGCGGCGGCGATCCAGTTGCGGCATGCGGCGATCAGGTTTTCCCGCCGTTCCTCAACCGCCTGCAAGTCGAGACCCAGGGGCCTCTCAGGGTACACGACGCCGCCCGATTGCCGGGCGATATCGGCAATCCGCTGGGCCGCAGGTCCGTCATAGCAAACGGCATGGATGCCGATCTGCAGCGCGCCCAGCGCCAGGCCCGGCGCATCGTAACAGTCGAGCACACCCTCGAATGCAACGCCGGGATACGCGCGGGCGGCCAGATCCAGGAGTGCCCGAAACCAGCCGGCACCTGCGGCGCCGGCTGCCGCGGGGGCGCTGACGAGACGGATCGGGCGGTTCGCTTCTGCCGCAGCGGCAAGCGCCGCCGCGGCATGGTCGAAGCCATGGACGACGAAGGCGGGCGGCGCTGCACCCGGCGTGCTCAGCCGAGGCGGCCTATCGCGACGGCGGTGTCGGACATCCGATTCGAGAAGCCCCATTCGTTGTCGTACCAGGACAGGATACGAACGAGGCGCTTCTCGACCACCTGGGTCTGGGTCAGGTCGAAGACCGAGCTTGCCGGGTTGTGGTTGAAGTCGATGGAGACGAGTTCCTCATCGGTGGTGTCCAGAACGCCCTTCAGCGCGCCGGCCGCCGCCTGCTTGATGGCTCCGTTCACTTCCGCCACATCCGTCTCGCGCTTAGCGTCGAACTTGAAGTCGACCACGGAGACGTTCGGCGTCGGCACGCGGATCGCGGTGCCGTCCAGCTTGCCATTCAGGTCCGGCAGCACGAGGCCCACGGCCTTGGCCGCGCCGGTCGATGTCGGGATCATCGAGGCCGCCGCCGCACGCGCCCGGCGCATGGCGCTGTGCAGCGTGTCCACCGTGCGCTGGTCGCCGGTGTAGG
>JBFWNZ010000318.1:0-4512 GCA_050250795.1 Alphaproteobacteria bacterium
GGCGTCGTCGCCCAGCTCGCCGGGCGTCTTGTAGGGGATCAGCTTGAGCGGCACGCCCAGGCGCCGCGCGATCTCGCGCGCCATGTCGGGCGATACGCCGTCGGGATCGCCGTCCGGCGTGCGGCCGGTGACGAGCAGGAAATTGCCCATGTTGATCCCGGCGCGCAGAACGCCGGTTGGGGCCAGTTCGGAGCGGGCATCTTTCGACATGGGGCGTTTCCTGAATTTCTTATGATGGGATGGCCGCAGTTTCGGACTGCAACCGGCAGCGGGCAAGCGGAAACTGGCCGACCCGGCTTGCCATGCGGGCGCGGCGGGAGTAATCGGCTGGCAGCAGTCCCGCTTCGGCTGGACGGACAAAATTCAGGGAAACGCCCGTGGCCGCAACCGAGGCCGCCGCGCCGCCCGCGGGCGGGCAGCGCACGCTCATCACCCTGGCCGTGCTGCTTGGCTCGACGATGCAGGCGATGGATACCTTCGTCGTCAGCGTCGCCCTGCCGACGGTGCAGGGGGCGATGTCGGCCTCGCATGACGAGGTGTCCTGGGTTCTCACCACCTATCTGATCGCGATCGCGGTGGCGACGCCGCTGGTCGGCTTCGTCGCCCGCCGGTTCGGCCGGCGGCGCGTGTTCCTGGGCGTCATCGTCGGCTTCGTCGCCAGCTCGATCCTGGTGGCGCAGGCGCATTCCCTGACCGAAATCGTGGCCTTTCGCGGGCTTCAGGGCACGTTCGGCGCCGGTCTCGTGCCGCTGTCGCAGCAGGTGCTGTTCGACACCTATCCGCCCGAGCGGCACGGCGCGGCCATGGGCTATTTCACCATGGGGATGATGTTCGGGCTGGTCTGCGGCCCCCCGATGGGCGGCTACATCACCGAATTCCACTCCTGGCGCTGGGTGTTCCTGATCAACGTGCCGATCGGGATATTCGCCTTCTCCATGATTTATGCCTTCGTGCCCGAGAGCGAACGCGACCGGGGGCGGCGCTTCGACCTGTTCGGCTACGGCATGCTGGCGCTGGGGCTGGGGGCGCTGCAGTTCATCCTGGATCGGGGCAACCGGGTCGACTGGTTCGAGTCCGACCAGATCCGGATCGCCGCGGCGCTCGCGGTGATGGCGCTCTACGTCTTCGTCGTCCATATCAAGACGGCGCCGCATCCCTTCGTCGATCCGAAGCTGTTCCAGAACGGCAACTATGCCATCGGGCTCGTCTTCATCTTCTGCCTGGGCTTCATGATCTATGGCTTCGTCGGGCTGATGCCGCCGCTGCTGCAGCACCATATGGATTTTCCGGTGCTGACCACGGGCATCGCCATGGCGCCGCGCGGCATCGGCACCTTCCTCGCCTCGGCGGTCGCGGGCTGGATGCTGGCGCGGGTCGCGCCGCGGCCGATGCTGCTGGCCGCCATCGCCTTCATGGCCTACGCCACCTGGCGCATGACCTTCTTCACGCCTGAGACGGATATCGACGAGATCGTGTTCGCGGTGATCCTCCAGGGCATCGGCTTCGGCACCTTCTCGGTCGCGGTGACGACGGCGGCCTTCGCGACCCTGCCTTCGGCGCTGCGGGCCGACGGCACGGGATTCTTCGCCACGGCGCGGCGGCTGGGGTCGAGCGTCGGCGTCTCGGTGCTGGTGACGCATCTGATCAACAGCACCCAGACCCATCATGCCGAGCTGTCGCAGCATGTGAACCCCTTCAACGAGCGCTTCCGCGAGAGCCTGCCGTCGGGCTGGTCGCTGGACGCAAGGACCGGTCTCGCCGCCATCGAGCATGCGGTGCACCGGCATGCGGAGTTCCTGGCCTATCTCGACGATTTCCGGATGATGACCTGGCTGGCGCTGCTGCTCGTCCCGCTGGCGCTGGCGATCCGCACCCGCGCGCCGGGGCGCTGACCCTTGGCCGCGGACGCCGGGCGCGCTATGCAGGGGGCGGCGAGACGGAGGACGCGATGACGGCGGCGGACGACATCCTGGGCGACCGGATCCTGATGCAGAAGGACGGGGCGGTGGGCACGCTGGTGTTCAACAACCCGGCGCGGCACAACGCGGTGTCGATGGAGATGTGGGAGGCGGCGGAGCGCGTGCTGGCCGACTTCCTGGCCGACGACGCGATCCGCGCCATCGTCGTGACCGGCGGCGGCACGCGCGCCTTCATGTCGGGCGCCGACATCTCGACCTTCGAGAAGGTGCGCGCCGATGCCGAGATGGAGAAGCGCTATGACGCGGTGGTGCGCCGCGCGCGCGGCGCGCTGACGGCAGCGCCCAAGGCCAAGATCGCCAAAATCCGCGGCTATTGCATCGGCGGCGGCGTGGCGGCGGCGCTGTCCTGCGACCTGCGCATCTGTTCGGAGGATGCGCGCTTCGCCATTCCCGCGGCAAAGCTCGGCATCGGCTATTACTACAAGGATTTGAAGAAGCTGGTCGATCTTGTCGGCCCGTCCTTCGCCAAGGAAATCTTCTACACCGCGCGCCAGTTCGATGCCGCCGAGGCCAAGACGATGGGGCTGGTCGACCGGGTCGTGCCGGCGGCGGAGTTGGACGACTATGTTCAGGACTATGCCCGGACCATCGCCGAGAACGCGCCGCTGTCGATCCTGACCAGCGGCCGCATCGTCGACGCCTGCATGCAGGACGCCGAGGACCGCGACTATGCCGCGCTATCGGCGCTGGTCGACCGCTGCGACCGCAGCGAGGATGTGGTGGAGGGCCGACGCGCCTTCATGGAAAAGCGCAAGCCGGTCTTCACGGGGCGGTAGGGCTGGCGCCAGCCGCTTGACCCCCGCCCGAATCCCCGGCTGAACTGGCGGCCATGAAAACGGCCGCCCGCGCGATGCAGAACCAGCCGTTGCGCGGGGTCATGTTCATGTGCCTCGGCATCGGCTGCCTGGTTCTCAACAACACGGTCTCGAAGCTGGCGACGGCGGAGTTTCCGACCGGCCAGATCGTCTGGGCACGCTATATCGCCCAGATGGCGCTGGGCGTGATCCTGCTCTGGCCGCACCGGCGCGACGGTGCCTTCTGGACCGACCGGCCGCTGCTGAACCTCGCGCGCGCCGCCTGTCAGTTCGGGTCGAACGTCCTTGCCGTGTTCGGCCTCGCCCATATTCCGCTCGCCACGATGCAGTCGATCATCGCCACCGCGCCGCTGATGGTGGCGGCGCTGGCGGTACCCGTGCTGGGCGAGCGGATGGGGCTGCGGCGCTGGACCGCCGTGCTGGTCGGCTTCGCCGGCGCGCTGCTGATCCTGCGGCCGGGGATGGGCATGCTGCACTGGTCGGTCCTGGCGGTGTGCGCCGCTGCCGTCTCCACCGCCTTCTACACGGTGCTGACGCGCAAGCTGTCGGGCAACGACCGTGCGGCGACCACGCTGTTCCTGACCGGCGCGGCGGGGACGGCGGTGCTGACGGCGGCGCTGCCTTTCGCCTGGACGATGCCGGACGCACGCGGCTGGCTGCTGCTGGCCGGGGTGGGCGCGTTCAGCAGCCTCGGCCATTTCTTCCTGATCCTCGCCTTCCGCACCGCCGAGGTCGGGATCGTGGCGCCCTTCTTCTATGTCCAGGTGGTGTTCGCCGGCCTGCTCGGCCTCGCCGTGTTCGGCGAGGTGCCCGACCTATGGACCTGCACCGGCGCCGCCGTCATCGTCGCCAGCGGCCTCTATGTCACGGAGCGCGAGCGCAAGGTGAAGGCGCGGGGGTGAGACGGGCACTCAGCCCGCGGCGTCGCGGCGGATGGCCAGCGGCGACGTAGGGTTCGGGTAAGGGCTGTCCACCGGAGGCTCCGTCAGGTCGTTGGCGTATAGCGCCCGAACCTTTTCGGCGGTCGCCGCGTACCAAGGATCGTCCGGCAACGTCCAGTCGTCGCAGGGCCGGTAGCCGCCGTGGAACATCCGCCGCGGCGCCTGCTGGCACCACTGCAACAGGCTGTAACCCACCCAGGTCGGCATCGGGCGCACCTGTTTGACGGAGATGAACCTGTCCAATTCGCGGCCCAACCTGTACCGGTCCGACGTGACCCGCCGCAGCGCACGGCGCACGCCCGCGAGGAACGGCTTCATCGCCGGATCGCCACCGTGATTGATGGAAATCATGCCATACTGCGTCGTGGGAGGATCGAATGCCAGGCGATGGTCGATGCCGCCGCAATACCAGTCGTTGCGGACACAGCGGAGGTCCCAGTCCGGCCAGTTGAACGCGCGGTAATAGTACCGCTCCGGCAGGATCAGCGGCTCCCAGCCCGAATCCTCCGGGACCACTGCGCGAGCCACCAATCCGATCTCGGCGATGGTCTCGTACCACCTTATCCGCGGCTCGCGGAGCGTGCCGTCCCTATAGAAGCGGATGGTCGGGAACTCCTCGCGCAGGGCGAAGGAGAACATCGCGTCGTCGAACGCGTTCATCGCGACGTAGCGGGTGGTGATGCGTCGGCGGACCCGGTCGGGCAAGGGCGATGGTCCTCTCTCTGCCTGCGGACGTCCGCTATCCGAAGACGCAGCGCGGGGGTGCGTCAATATCTT
>JBFWNZ010000319.1:0-4478 GCA_050250795.1 Alphaproteobacteria bacterium
GACAAGGACAATGCGCCGCGCTGGCGTCCGGACCGGCTGGAGGCCGTGTCGGAGGCCGATATCGACGCCTATTTCGCTCCGCTCGGGCCGGACGATCTGCGGTTCGAGGGCGGCTGAACAACAACCGGAGGAACGGGCATGACGACGGTCGCTTTCATCGGTCTGGGCAATATGGGCGCGCCGATGGCGCTGAACCTGCTGAAGGCCGGGCATGTCGTGCGCGCCTGCGATGTGTCCGCGGCCGCCGTGGCCAAGCTGGTCGCACAGGGCGCAACGGCGGCGTCCGACGTGGCCGATGCCGTGCGCGGCGCCGAGGCGGTGGTGACGATGCTGCCGGCCGGCGCGCATGTGCGCGAGGTTTATGCCGGGGCGCGGGGCGTCATCGCCGCCGCGGCCAAGGGGGCGTTGCTGGTCGATTGCTCGACCATCGACATCCCGACTGCGCGCGAGGTGGCGGCAGCGGCCGGTAAGGCCGGGCTGGAGATGCTGGACGCGCCGGTTTCGGGCGGCGTGATGGGGGCGGCGGCAGGAACGCTGGCGATGATGGTCGGCGGATCGGAGGAGGGCTTCCGGCGGGCGCAGCCGCTGCTGGCGGCGATGGGGCGCAACATCGTGCATTGCGGCGGTCCCGGCAACGGTCAGGCGGCCAAGATGTGCAACAACATGATGCTGGGCATCCAGATGATCGGCGTCTGCGAGGCGTTCAACCTCGCCGATGCCGTTGGCCTGGACCGCCAGGCGCTGTTCGAGGTGGCGAAGAACGCGTCGGGGCAATGCTGGTCGCTCACCAACTATTGTCCGGTGCCCGGCCCGGTGCCGACCTCGCCGGCCAATCGCGACTACGAGGCCGGATTCACGGCTGCGATGATGCTGAAGGACCTGAAGCTGTCGCAGGCGGCGGCCCAGGGGTTCGACGTGTCCACGCCGCTGGGTGCGGCGGCGACGATGCTGTACAGCCTCTACTGCAATGGGGGTGAGGGGACGAGGGACTTTTCCGGCATCCTGCGCATGATGCGGGGGGCGCGCCGGGCGGAGTAGTGTGGGTTGGGGTATCGGACGGCCGCGAAATGAAGATGCAATTGTCGTACGGCCACACTAAATTGAAGATGCCTAGGGGTAATTGCGTAGCCGAGTGGTCGCGTCGTGCAGATCAACGAGTACCTGAGCTCCATCAATCTGGTCGAGCGGCTCCACCGCCAGTTTCTGGAAGTGGTGAAGTCGGAACTCGACCGGCTGGGCATGCAGGACATCAAT
Source organism: Alphaproteobacteria bacterium (assembly GCA_050250795.1). Lineage (GTDB taxonomy): Bacteria > Pseudomonadota > Alphaproteobacteria > UBA8366 > UBA8366 > JBFWNZ01. The sequence goes on from JBFWNZ010000319.1 coordinate 1,255, forward strand.
AACGTCCAGGCGCTGATCCTCTACAATATCGGCACGGACGAGCTGACGGTCGGCGAGCTGACCAACCGCGGCTATTACCTTGGCTCGAACGTCTCCTACAATGTCCGCAAGATGGTCGAGAACGACTATCTGAAACAGGAGCGCTCGCCGCACGACAAGCGGTCGGTCCGGGTCAATGCGACCGAGAAGGGGCTAACCCTCTGGAAGAATCTGGACGACATGTTCCATCGCCACATGGCGCAGATGGGGCCGGACACGGTGTCGGAACTCGACCTGATGACCGCGAACGAAATTCTCGCCCGGCTGGAGCGCTTCTGGGGCGGCCCGCACGGCTTCGGCGGGGGGATGCTTTACTGATCGTCTAGCGGCGTCGGAAGCCCATGATCAGCCGGTTTCGCCCGTTCCGCCGCTCGTAATCCAGAGAATCCGCGAAACTGCGCAGCAGCCGCAGACCGCGTCCGCCATCGGGCGTGTCGTCGAGGCTCGTGCCAAGCTGGGGCAGCGGTGCCGTTGCCGGGTCGAACGGCCCGCCGGCGTCTTCGATTTCCGCTGTCACGGCATCGGCGCGAAAAGCGATCCGGATGGCCACGGCCGGGTCTGCCGTCGCGGGCTCTCCATGCGCGATGGCATTGGTCGCAGCCTCTTCGACGCAGAGGCGCAGGGCAAATTGCAAGTCCGGCGGCAGGGCGTGTCCTGCCGTCGCGGCCTCGATCCAGGCGCCGAGCCCGGCAAGCGCGGCGCGCGAGCCGTCGAGGACGGTCGAAACCCGATCTGCCGGACCGGTTCCGCTCAGGGCGTCGCCACCGTCGTCACCGCGTCGTGCATGGTGCCGCATAGCGGGATGATCTGGTCCACGCCGGACGTCCGCAGCACCTTGGTGACGTTGACGGGAGAGTTGAATACGGCGAGACGGCCGCCGCGCCCCTTCACCGTCCGCGCATTCGAAATCAGCGTCCGCAGTCCGATCGAGGCGAGGTACGTGACCTTCTCCAGATCGAGGACGATGCGTTTCCGGCTTTCGGCCAGCGTGGACATCCGCAGATCGATCGAATCGGCGCCTGCAAGATCCAGCGCGCCGTCGAGTTTGACCAGGGTGACGCCGCCGTCGATATCGTCGACTTGCATATGCATGACAGAGCCCCTTCCTGCATTCGGGCGACCTGCCGCCGCTTTTTCCCGCGGTTCTGATGCGGTCGCGCGGAAAGGATCATAAGATGCCTCCGCTTCGGCTGGCCAGCGCCCCGCAGGCCCGCGGGGCGCGGCAAAATGGAGCATCCGATGCGCCTTCTCGTCTTTCAGCATATCGCCGTGGAGCACCCGGGCGTGCTGGCCGATTTCCTGGCTGCCGACGGGCTGTCCTGGGATGCGGTCGAACTCGATCTCGGGGAGTCGATTCCATCGCTCGACGGGTACGATGCGCTGTGGGTGATGGGCGGCCCGATGGATGTCTGGCAGGAGGAGGCGCATCCCTGGCTGGTCGCAGAGAAGGCGGCGATCCGCGAGTGGGTCGCCCGCGATCGGCCTTTCCTCGGCGTCTGTCTTGGCCACCAGCTTCTCGCCGATGCGTTGGGCGGCCGGGTCGGCCCGATGCCGGGGCCGGAGGTGGGCGTGCTGACGGTTGAGATGACCGCGGCGGCCCGTACCGATCCGCTCTTGCAGGGCTTCGGGCCGTTCGAGACCTGCCTGCAATGGCATGGCGCGGCGGTGCTGGAGCCGCCGCCGGGTGCCGCGGTGCTGGCGCAGTCGCCGGCCTGCGCGGTTCAGGCCATGCGGGTTGGGCGCCGCGCCTATGGTCTGCAGTACCATGTGGAGGCGACGGCGGCGACCGTGCCGGAATGGGCGGCCGTGCCGGATTATGCACGATCGCTGGAGACGACCTTGGGGCCTGGGGCGCTGGACCGGCTGGACGGAGCGGTGGCCGAGCGGCTGCCGGCCTTTCGCGCGGCGGCGCGGCGGCTTTACGACAACTTCATGGCGCTCGCCGCCGGTTGAGCCCCGGCATCGGCAGCACGGTCGCGAGCGAGACCGTGACCAGCAGCAGGGCGCCGGCCTCGGTCCAGCCGAGATGCTCGCCCAGCCACAGGCTGCCGGTCATCACGCCGACCAGCGGCACGGGAAGGACGGCAAGCGAGGCGACCGAGGTCGAGACCAGCCGGACCAGACTGAACCAGGCGAAATAGCCGAACAGCACGGCCGCGCCGGTGATGTACGCCATTGCGGCCCAGCCGCCGGGTGTAAGCCGCGCAAAGGGGGCTTGATCCACCATCAGGGCGACCGGCAGGATCGGCAGCCCTCCCAACAGCAGCTGCCATCCCGCCAGCACAAGCACCGGCACCGACCAGTCGCGCTTCTGCAGCACCGTGCCGATGCCCCAACTGGCGGCCGCGCCGAGGATCGCCAGCACGCCGAGCGGGGCGGCGCCGAGATGTGCGGCATCGCGCACGGCCAGCAGCAGGACGGCGGCGAGGCCGCAGGCGAGTCCGGCAAGGCCGCGCAGGGTGGCCCGGTCGCCGCGCAGCGCCATGCCGGCCAGAAAGGCGAACAGCGGCATGGTATAGGCAAGAACGGCGGCGCGGCCGGCCGGAAGCAGGGTCAGCGCAATGGCCGTCAGCAGGAACCAGCCGGTGACATTGAACAGGGCCGCGAGTGCCGCCGGCCGCCATTCGCTGCGGGGCAGACGGATGCGATGGCCGAGCAGCAGGCACAGCGCGAGCACGAGAACGCCGCCGCCGAACGCCGTCACCACGCGGAAGGTGAGGATCGGAATTTCCGCCAATACCCACTTCATGACCGCCCAGTCGGTGCCCCAGACGAGGGTGAGGCCGACCGCCAGCAGCGCGGCCAGAACGGCCACGCGTCGGTCGCCCGGTTCGCGTGCATCCATCGGCGGGATTCCCTGCGGTCGAGCCAGCGACCCTAGCGACCGCGCATGCGCCTGTCATCGCCGCACATTCCTGCCGCGCCCGGAATTGGGATAGAGTGCGGCATGGCACGAGACGAGGACGGCTACATCATCGAGTTCGTGGCGGTCGGCCGATATGTGAAGGTATCGGCCGTCGATCCGCGGACCGGCACCGAGGTGTCCATCGTCGGCGATCCGATGCGCGGCGAGGCGGCCCTGCGCCGGGTTGCGGCGCAGAAGCTGCGCTTCGTCCTCTCCAAGCAGCAGGCCCCCGGCGGCGGATCGGGCGGGCGGTTCGCCTGATGCGCTCCTGATGCGCAAT
>JBFWNZ010000320.1:0-4476 GCA_050250795.1 Alphaproteobacteria bacterium
GGTCCTGATCGCGGTCCGGGATGCGGAGTCCCGAACGCGGTTCCTGGGATACCGGGTGGAACGATACAAGCTGTTCGTCTGGACCCTGTCGGCCTGCATGGCCGGCGTCGCGGGCGCGCTCTACGTGCCGCAGGTCGGCATCATCAACCCCGGCGAGTTCGCCCCTGCCAACTCCATCGAGACGGTGGTCTGGGTCGCGGTCGGCGGCCGCGGAACGCTGGTCGGCGCCGCCATCGGGGCCTTCATCGTCAATGGCGGCAAATCTTACTTCACCGGCGTCTTGCCAGAGTTCTGGCTGTTCGCGCTGGGCGGGCTGTTCGTCGCGGTGACGCTTTTCATGCCCAAGGGCGTGCTTGGGATCGTGGAAGACCGGGTGATGCCGCTCTTCCGCCGCCGACAGCCGGATAATACGGCCGAAGCCAAGGGCAAGCCCCTTTCGCCTCGCGCTGCGGAGTGACCGATGGAAAAGGCAGCGAATTCGATCCTCTATCTCGACGGCGTGACGGTCAGCTTCGACGGCTTCCGCGCGCTCAACGCCCTGTCGTTGGTGCTCGATCCCGGCGAAATGCGCGCCGTGATCGGTCCGAACGGCGCCGGCAAGAGCACAATGATGGACGTCATAACCGGTCGGACCCGACCCGATTCCGGCGACGTTTATTTCGACGGCCGCATCGACCTGACCCGCAAGGATGAGGCGGAGATCGAGGAACTCGGCATCGGCCGGAAATTTCAGAAGCCGACCGTGTTCGAGAGCCAGACCGTCTACGACAATCTGGTCCTTGCACTGCGGGCCGACCGCAGCGTGCTGGGAACGCTGTTCGCACGGCTGACCGGCGAACAGCGCGACCGGCTGGATTCCCTGCTGCAAACCATCCGCCTGGGCGATCTGCGCAATGAGCTGGCGGCCAACCTGTCGCATGGCCAGAAGCAGTGGCTGGAGATCGGCATGCTGCTGGCGCAGAACCCAAAAGTCCTTCTCGTCGACGAACCCGTGGCCGGCATGACCGATGCGGAAACCGCCGAAACGGCGCGCCTGCTGCGCGAGATCAACCGCGAGCATTCGGTCATTGTCGTCGAACACGACATGAACTTTGTCCGCGACCTCGGGGTGAAGGTGACGGTGCTGCATGAAGGTTCCGTGCTCGCCGAGGGATCGCTGGATACGGTGAGCGCGGATGAACGCGTGATCGAAGTGTATCTGGGGCGCTGAACAATGCTGGCAGTGAAGGACATCGATCTGTTCTACGGCAAGGCGCAGGCGCTGTGGGACGTTTCCGTCACGGCGGAGCCGGGGCGTATCACCTGCGTTCTCGGCCGTAACGGCGTGGGCAAGAGCAGCCTGCTGCGCGCCATCGTCGGCCATCAGCCCGTTGCCGCCGGCAGCATCGAATGGGAAGGCGCCGACATTTCGCGCCTCCCACCCTATGAACGTGCCCGGCGCGGCATCGCGTATGTGCCCCAAGGCCGCGAAATTTTTCCGCTGCTCACGGTGAAGGAGAACCTGGAAACGGGTTTTGCGCCGCTGCCGGGCCGCGGACACAAGCTGCCCGATGAGATTTTCGAATTGTTCCCGGTGCTCAAGGACATGCTGCGCCGGCGCGGGGGCGACCTGTCGGGCGGCCAGCAGCAACAACTGGCGATCGGGCGTGCGCTGGTGACGCGCCCGCGATTGCTGGTGCTCGACGAGCCGACGGAAGGCATTCAGCCTTCGATCATCAAGGATATCGGTCGCGCCATCTCCTATTTGCGCGACAAGGGGGAAATGGCCATCCTGCTGGTCGAACAATATTTCGAGTTCGCACGCGACCTCGCCGACCGTTTTGCCGTCATGGACAGGGGTTCCGTGGTGGTCTCAGGTATCGGCAGCGAGATGGATGAAACGCTTGTTCGACGGCATCTCACGGTCTGACCCTGGCCCTTCGCTGGAACGCACGCACGGCACCGTACGCCTCGGTTTTCGCCGACGTGACGACCGAACCGCGCTGTCGCACCTGTATCAGGCCGGAGCCGGGAAGGCTCGCTTCCCGCGCGTGGAACCCGGCTTGCCGCCGGAGGCCGTCCTGATCAATACGGCTGGCGGATTGACGGGCGGCGACCGCTTGACGGTCGACGTTGCAATCGAATCCGACGCAATGGCGACGGTCACGACCCAGGCTTGCGAGCGCATCTATCGCTCCGCCGGCAACGAGGCCCGGGTGGAGACGTGCCTGTCGGTGGGCCAGAACGCGACACTTCATTGGCTGCCGCAGGAAACGATCCTGTTCGATCGGTCGCAGTTGCGGCGGCATCTCGATATCGATCTGCGTCCGCAATCGCGGCTGTTGGCCATCGTGGGCATCGTTTTCGGACGCCGCGCGATGGGCGAGTCGGTCCGTGAAGCCGCCTTTCGCGACAGCTGGCGCGTGCGGCGCGACGGCAAACTCATTTTTGCCGATGGCGCCCGGTTCTCCGGTGGCGTGGGTGCGATGCTGTCCCGCCCGGCACTGCTTGGCGGGAACGGTGCCTATGCCACGCTTCTGATGGTCGATCCCGATGTCGGACAGCGCTTGGGTATGCTCCGGTCGTCCCTGCCGGAAACGGGTGTCGGCGCCAGCGTCTGGGACGGCATGCTGGTGGCCCGCATCGTCGCCGAGACCGGGCAAGCCCTGCGCCGCCTGCTGGTGGCGGCACTGACCTGCCTTCGCGACGGAGCCCCGTTGCCGCGCGTCTGGAACTGCTGAATTAAGACGAGGAGCCGTCATGCAACTGACCCCACGCGAAAAGGACAAGCTGTTGATCGCCATGGCCGCGATGGTGGCCAGACGGCGGCTGGAGCGCGGGGTCAAGTTGAACTACCCGGAAGCCATCGCCCTGATCAGCGATTTCGTGATGGAAGGCGCCCGCGACGGGCGCTCCGTCGCCGATCTGATGGAAGCCGGCGCCCATGTCGTCACCCGCGATCAGGTGATGGATGGCATCGCCGAGATGATCCCCGACGTTCAGGTCGAAGCGACCTTTCCCGACGGCACCAAGCTCGTCACGGTGCATGCGCCCATCCGCTAGGAGACACCCCATGAAGGTCCTGCGTTACGCCCCCATCCTGCTCGTTCTCCTCGCCGGTCCGGCCTGGGCGCATCCCGGCCATGGCGAGGTTTCGTCCTTCACCGCCGGCCTGATGCACCCCTGGACCGGCGCCGACCACCTGCTCGCAATGCTGGCCGTCGGCCTCTGGGCCAGCCTCGCCGGCGGCACCGCACGATGGGCGGTCCCCGTGGCCTTCGTCACTGCGATGCTGACAGGATTCGGACTGGCCGTTGCCGGGGTCCATCTGCCTCTGGTCGAGCCGACGATCCTGGCTTCCGTCATCGCGCTGGGTGCGCTGGTCGCGTTGACCGTCCGGCTGCCCTGGGCCGCCGGGGCAACTCTGGTCGCCCTGTTCGGCCTCTGCCACGGCCATGCGCATGGCGCGGAGAGCCCGGAAAGCGGCCTGGCGCTTTATGCCCTCGGCTTCACGCTGTCCACGGCGGCGATCCATGTTCTCGGACTGGCGCTCGGCCGGATCCTGACCGGCGGCACGGGCGCGAAGCTGACGCGGGTCATCGGGGCCGCCACCGCCGCCGCGGGTGTCGCCCTCGGCCTTGCCGGCTAGGAGAGGACCATGATTCCTGGCGAGCTTCTCCCGGCCGATGGCGAACTGGAACTTAACGCGGGCCAGCCGACGATCGCACTGACCGTGGCGAACACCGGCGACCGACCGATCCAGGTCGGCAGCCACTATCATTTCTTCGAGACCAATTCCGCCCTGTCCTTCGACCGTGACAAGGCGCGCGGCATGCGCCTCGATATCGCCGCCGGTACGGCCGTACGCTTCGAGCCGGGACAGGAACGCGATGTAACGCTCGTGCCTCTGCGCGGCACCCGGACGGTCTATGGCTTCAACCAGCAGGTCATGGGACCGCTCGACCAGGAGTAAGGATCATGCCTGCCAGAATTTCCCGCGCCGCCTATGCGGACATGTTCGGACCGACCACCGGCGACCGGCTGCGGCTTGCCGATACCGACCTGATCGTCGAGGTGGAGAAGGACTTCACCACCTATGGCGAAGAGGTGAAATTCGGCGGCGGCAAGGTGATCCGCGACGGCATGGGCCAAGCCCAGACGACCCGCGCGCAGGGCGCGGTCGACACCGTCATCACGAACGCGCTGATCATCGATCATTGGGGCATCGTGAAGGCCGATATCGGCCTCAAGGACGGGCGCATCGTCGGCATCGGCAAGGCGGGCAATCCCGATACCCAGCCCGGCGTCGACATCGTCGTCGGCCCCGGCACCGAGGCCATCGCCGGCGAGGGCAAGATCCTGACCGCCGGTGGCATGGACGCGCATATCCACTTCATCTGCCCGCAGCAGGTGGACGAAGCACTGATGTCCGGCGTCACCACAATGCTGGGCGGCGGCACCGGCCCCGCGACCGGAACCAACGCCACCACCTGCACC
>JBFWNZ010000321.1:0-4458 GCA_050250795.1 Alphaproteobacteria bacterium
TGGTGATCCTGTTCCTGCAGACCTGGCGGGCGTCGATCATTCCCCTGGCGGCAGTCCCGGTGTCGATCATCGGCACCTTCGGGGTGATGCACGCCTTCGGTTTCTCGATCAACGCCCTGTCGCTGTTCGGGCTGGTGCTCGCCATCGGCATCGTCGTCGACGACGCCATCGTGGTGGTCGAGAATGTGGAGCGGAACATCGAAGCCGGCCTCTCGCCGCGAGATGCGACGATCAAGGCCATGGGCGAGGTGACGGGGCCCATCATCGCCATCGCGCTGGTGCTGTGCGCGGTCTTCGTGCCCATCGCCTTCATCAGCGGCCTGACGGGCCAGTTCTATCGCCAGTTCGCGCTGACCATCGCGTTTTCGACGGTCATCTCGGCCTTCAATTCGCTCACCCTGTCGCCGGCCTTGGCGGTCACCCTGCTCAAAGGGCATGGGGCGCCCAAGGACATCCTGACGCGCGGCATGGACCGGGTGTTCGGCCGGTTCTTCGCAGGGTTCAACCGGCTGTTTCACCGCAGTTCCGAGCGCTACGGGCGCGGTGTGACCGGCATCCTGGGGCGCAAGACGGCCGCCTTTGCGGTCTACGCTGTCCTGCTGGGCGCGACCTATGTCGGCTTCCAGCAGGTGCCGCCGGGTTTCGTGCCCTCCCAGGACAAGCAGTATCTGGTGAGCTTCGCCCAGCTTCCGGACGGCGCGACCCTGGAACGCACCGAGAGCGTCATCCGTGCCATGTCCGACATCGCGCTGAAGGAGCCGGGCGTGGAAAGCGCCGTGGCGTTCCCCGGCCTGTCGATCAACGGCTTCATCAACAGCCCGTCGGCGGGCATCGTCTTCGTGACCCTGAAGCCCTTCGAGGAGCGGCGTTCTGCGGAACTGTCGGGCTTCGCCATCGCCCAGCATCTCCAGCAGAAATACATGGGCGTGAAGGACGCCTTCATCGCCATCTTCCCGCCGCCGCCGGTACAGGGGCTGGGCACCATCGGCGGCTTCAAGCTGCAGGTGGAGGATCGCACCGACCAGGGGTACGAGGCGCTGGACCAGGCCGTGAAGGCGGTGACGGCGAAGGCGGCGCAGGCGCCGGAACTGTCACGCGTCTTCTCCAGCTACAAGATCGGCACGCCGCAGCTTTACGCCGAACTAGACCGGACGAAGGCGGCCCAGCTCGGGGTCGATGTCCAGGCGGTGTTCGATGCGATGCAGATCTATCTGGGTTCGATGTATGTAAACGATTTCAACAAGTTCGGACGCACCTACCAGGTGATCGCCCAGGCGGATCGCGAGTTCCGCTCAGCGCCGGACGACATCCTGCGGATCAAGGTCCGCAACGGCGAAGGGCAGATGGTGCCGCTGGGCGCCATCGTCCGGGTGTCGGAGACGACCGGGCCGGACAGCGCCATGCGCTACAACGCGTTCCGCGCGGCGGACATCAACGGCGGTCCGGCGCCGGGCTATTCCACCGGTCAGGCGCAGGCAGCGATCACGCATATCCTGGATGAAACCCTGCCCGCAGGCATGCGCTTCGAATGGACCGAACTGACCTATCAGCAGATATTGGCCGGCAATACCGCGATCTTCGTGTTCCCGCTTTGCGTGCTGTTGGTCTTTCTGGTGCTGGCTGCCCAGTATGAAAGCCTGTTCCTGCCGGTTGCCATCATCCTGATCGTGCCGATGTGCCTGCTCTCGGCGATTGCCGGGGTCTGGCTGACCGGGGGCGACAACAACATGTTCACGCAGATCGGCCTGTTCGTGCTGATCGGTCTCGCCTGCAAGAACGCGATCCTGATCGTCGAGTTCGCCCGCGAACTGGAAATCGGCGGAAAGACCACGGTCGAGGCGGCGGTGGAGGCCGCGCATCTGCGGCTGCGGCCGATCCTGATGACCTCCTTCGCCTTCATCATGGGCGTGGTGCCGCTGGTTCTGTCGTCCGGCGCCGGGGCCGAGATGCGCCACGCCATGGGCGTTGCCGTATTCTTCGGCATGCTGGGCGTCACCTTCTTCGGTCTGTTCCTGACGCCGGTCTTCTATGTCGCCCTGCGGGCGCTGGAGAAGCGTGTGACCGGCACCGAGAAGGTGCATCACCATGTATGACTGGACTGTCCGCGGGCTCGAGGTCAGCGCGTGGCTGGGTTGTCCAGCGGCGGACAACTGGCCCGGTCCGGTCCGCCGGCCGCCGCGATGACGCCCTCGGCGGCGGTGCTCCAAGCTTCTGCGTAGGTCGCGAGGGTTTCGGGCCGGAAGCGGAGCGCCGATGCCGCGTCGCATCGCTTCAAATCCGCAAGTGCAGCGGCGAGGGCCTCGATGAAGGATGCCGTTGCCGCCGCGATCTGCGGTCGCAGGACCGTACCGAGGTCCGGAACGTCCTCGAGCGGGCCCGCACCCGAGGACAGCAGCCCGTTGGTGACGGCAGACTGCACCTGTTTGGCGGCGTCGATCTGGGCGAGCATGGCCTGTCGGACGGTCTCGGCGCGAAGCCCCGCTTGCCGGCCGGCACCGATGGCCGCTTCCAGCACGGCTGCTTCCTGAACGGGATCTTCGACGGCAGTGCCAGCATTCCATTTATGGTGGGCGACGTCAGGCATCGCGGCAAGCCGCGCAGCCATTGCCGTTTTCAGGGCGGCGACGTCTGCGTCGCTTGCGTGGGCGCCGCCGCACCCCGCCGGCAACGCAGCGACGAGTGCTGCCCCGGCCCATGCGGACAGGCGCCATCGACTGTTCATGCGGTGAATGTGGCAATCCGGACGTGATCGCCGATGCCGGCGCGGCCGGTGACGATGCGCGAACCGCTGCATGCCCAGGCATGCGCCGTCATGCTTTCATCGCCCTTGGCGACGCCGAGATGGAAATGTGTCGGAACGCGGCGGCGGCGTATCATCAGGCAGGCCGCGATCGCTTGCTCCAGACATACGGCGCGGAAGGGTGCCAGGCGCTGGCCGCGGTCGATGGCACGACCGATCCGGCGGAGGGCGTAGTCGCGCGCCGCGCATTCCGCTTCTGCCGAAGAGGGTGCAGGCCCGGAGCGCAGCCGGAACAGGCGCATGACGGTCGCAAACGGCAGGACCGCGAGCCCCGCCCGAACGACAGCCAGGGTGGCAAAGGCTTCCGCCGCCAGGGCGATTTCAGACGGGGGCAGTTCCCTCAGGCGCGAAAGAATATGCCGAACCGATAGGCGGGGCGTTGCCCCGGGTCCGTGATCCGTTGTTGCGACAGGCTTTGCCATGTCCCTGCTTCTAAAGGGTTGCAGCGGTAATATGTCACGATCCGCCGCCGGAGCGGAACGACCGTCTCGCCGCAACCGATGGCGGGCATGAGGATGAGGCGATGCAGCAGAAGAGCGGCGAACTGGAGATCGCGACGGAGCGGCAGGGGCTGTTGGACATAACGGGACGGGTCCTGCACTGGGCCGGCGAGCAGGGGCTTCGCGACGGCCTGCTCACGGTTTTCTGCCGCCATACCTCCGCATCGCTGCTGATTCAGGAGAATGCGGCGCCGGAAGCGCGGGTCGATCTGGAGGCTTACTTCCGGCGGTTGGCGCCCGAGAACCCTGGCGCATACCTGCATGACGACGAGGGGCCGGACGACATGCCAGCGTATCTGCGTGCCGCGCTGACCCAGGTCCATCTGTCGATCCCTGTCGTGGCCGGCCGGCTGACCCTTGGGACATGGCAGGGAATCTATCTGTTCGAGCACCGGGTCGGGGCGCATCGCCGTTCGCTCGTCCTGCAATTCCTCGGTCTGTGCGGTTGAGGAATGCCTGCTCAACGGCCGCGAAATCGGTTGCCCCATCGTCGCGCGGGCCCATAGGCTGCCGCCGGGCAGAGGACGTTTTCCGCAGGAGGGCGCATGGCCACGGATTTCACGATCAACACCTTTTCCTGGATATGGACCCACCGGATCGGCGACTGCCTGGCGAAACTCGCCGATGCGGGACATACCACCTTCGAGGTGATCACGACCCCGGGCCATCTCTGGCCTTCGGAGCTCGACGCGTCGGCGCGGAGGGAGATCGGGCGCTCGATGGCGGCACGCGGGCTGTCCTTCACCTCGCTTAACCCGGGCGGCTTCGACAACAATCTGGCCAGCCCGTCGCCCGAGATGCGGGCGCATACGCACCGCTATATCGCCGCGCTGATCGAACTTGCGGGCGAGTGGGGCGTGCCCGGCATCGTCATTTCGCCAGGCCTGCCGCGTCCGCTTCAGCCCGCACCGCGCGCGCGAATGATGGGCTGGCTGCGCGAGAGCCTCGACCGGCTGGTGCCGGCGGCGGAGAAGGCGGGCACGCAACTGCTGTTCGAGAACATCCCCTACACCTGGATTCCGCGTGCCCGCGATCTGATGGCCGCGCTGGACGAACTCGGCTACGGCGAGGGGTTGGCGCTCATCTATGACGCGGCAAATGCCGTCTTCGCGCGCGACGATCCGATGGCCGATCTGCGCCTCGTGCAGCCGCGCATGA
>JBFWNZ010000322.1:0-4457 GCA_050250795.1 Alphaproteobacteria bacterium
CACGCCCGGCCCGAAGACGACGTTCGGCCCGACCGTCACATCCGCCGCCAGATCCGTGTCGTGGCTGAACCAGACCGTTGCCGGGTCGAGCAGGGTCGCACCCGCCGCCATCGCGGCCTCGCGCCGCCGCCCCTGCCACAGCGCCTCGGCCCGCGCCAGCGCCGCCCGGTCGTCGACGCCCAGCAACTCCTCCTCCGGCGCCTCCACCACGGCGCAGGAAAGGCCGCCGGCCCGGGCCAGGGCGACGATGTCGGTCAGATAGTATTCGCCCTTGGCATTGGCGTTTCCGACCCGGTCGAGCAGGCGCAGCAGATGCGCCGCGTCCACCGCCATGACGCCCGAGTTGCACAGGTCGATCTTCAGCTGCTCGTCCGTCGCGTCGTTCGCTTCGACGATGGCCGTGAGACGGCCCGCCGCGTCCAGCACCAGCCGGCCGTACCGCTTGGGATCGGCCGGCCGGAAGCCCAGGACGACGACGGCCGCACCGGCCTCGCGCTGCGCCGCCATCGACCGCAGGGTCTCGGTGCGGATGAAGGGCGTGTCGCCGTAGAGGATAAAGACGGTGCCCGATTCCAGCGCCGCCAGATCGGCGCGCGCCGCCTTGACCGCGTCGGCCGTGCCCCGGCGCAGCGGCTGCACCCGCACCGGATGCGGCGCCACAAGGGCTGCCAGCGAATCCATGTCGGGACCGATGACGACGACCAGGGGATCGGGGGCCAGCGGGGCGGCGGCGGCCAGCACATGGGCCACCATGGGCCGGCCGGCGATCGGATGCGCAACTTTCGGAATCGCGGACTTCATCCGCGTTCCCATGCCGGCGGCCAGCACGACGGCGGCGGTTTTTCCGTTTGTCATCAATGCAAGAGAGTCTAAGAATCAGCCCGTGGCGATATGGGCGAAAAGTGCCACAGGCCGCGGCCATGGCCAAGTCACTTAATGTTTCGCCCCTTTGCGGTTTGTTGCAAAAGGTTTCCATGCCGCCTTCGCCCCCCGCCCTCGTCTTCGACCTCGACGGCACGCTGATCGACAGCGTCCACGACATCGCCGCCGGGCTGAACCATGTGCTGGCCGAAGCGGGCAGACGCGCGCTGACGGCGGCGGAGGTCGCGCGGATGATCGGCGACGGCGCACCCGTGCTGGTCGCGCGCGGCTTCGAGGCCACCGGCGGGCCCGACGCGGACATGCCGGCGCAGGTCGCGCATTTCCTCGCCGTCTACGAATCCATGTCGACGGCACAGACCGTCCCCTTCCCCGGCGTGCTGGCGACGCTCGAAGCGCTGCGCGATGCCGGCACGGTCATGGGCATCTGCACCAACAAGCCCATCGCACCGACGCACATCGTTCTGCGCGACCTGGACCTCGACCATTTCTTCGCGGCCGTCGTCGGCGGCGACAGCGGGCCCACCCGCAAGCCGGACGGGGGCCCGTTGCGCGCCACGCTGGACATGATGGGCGCGGACACCGCCGTGATGGTGGGCGACAGCATCAACGATGTCGGCACGGCCCGCGCCATCGGCCTGCCCGTCATCTGCATGCGCTACGGCTACACCCGCATTCCGCACGACGAACTGGGCGCCGACCTGCTGCTCGACCGGTTCGAGGACATTCCCGGCGCCGCGATCCGCCTGCTGGCCGGGGCGCCGGCGCGGTGAGCGCGGCCGACCTCGCCTGGGCGGAGAAGCTCCGACAGGCGGGCTTGGTCGAGGATGCCGCTGCCGCCTGCGCCGCGATGCTGGCTGCCGGTCCCGATACCGGCGCAGGCGCGATTCTGGCCGCCGTCATCCGCGAAACGCCGGCCGAAGGACGGGCCGCCCTGCGCGCGACCGTGTCCGCCGCCGCCGCGGAGGCCGGCGCGGATGCGCTGCACCGCCTGGCCGCGGCCCTGCACGGCGGCGGCGACCCGGACACGGCGCTCGACCTGCTGACCCGCACGCTCGACGTCACGCCGTTGCATTTCGATGCCTTGCGTCTGCGCGCCCTGATCCGGTTTTCCCGGCGCGATTACGCCGCCGCGGCCGAGGATGCGCGGGCCGTGCTTGCCGTCGCGCCGGCCGATCTGGAATCGCAGCTCATCCTAACGCGCGTCCTGCTGCGGCAGGGCAAGGCCGCAGACGCGCTCGACCTTGCCGCATCTGCCGCCGACCGGGCACTGGCAGCGGGGCCGGTCGTCCGCGACGCGGCGCTGCGCCAACTGGCGGACGTGCAGCGCCAGGCGGGCGACCGCAAGGCCGAAATCGAGACCTGCCGGCGGCTGGTTACCCTCGCGCCCGACTCCGCCCCGGCGCTGGCGGCCCTGGGCCGCGCGCTGTGGTACGGCGCCAGGCCCCAGGAGGGGCTGGCCCTGCTCGACCGCGCGCTGGCCGCCGACCCGCAGCGCATCGAGACGCGCTGGCTGCTCTGCATGCTGACGCTGCTGCCGCTGTTTCCCGATCAGGCACGCATCGCCGCCTGCCGCCGCGACTATGCCGCGCGTCTTGCCGAACTCGCCCGCGATCTCGCGACCGCTCCGCCGGAGCGGCTGGCCGCGGTCGAGCCGATGATCGGCGACACCAACCCCTTCTTCCTCGCCTATCACATGCAGGACGACCGGGCGCTCCAGGCCGTCTATGGCCGGATGGTGTCGCATGCCATGCAGCGTCTCTATCCGCTGCCGCCGCCCGACCCCTTCGCGCGGCGCGCGGCGGGCGGGCGCATCCATGTCGGCTTCGTCTCCGGCTATTTCTGGCGGCATTCCAACTGGAAGCTGCGCCGTAGCTGGCTGCGGCGGTTCGACCGCGAGCGCTTCCACGTCACCGGCTACCATGTCGGGCCCGAGCGCGACGCCTTCACCGAGGAACTCGCCGGCTATTGCGATGCGTTCCACCATCTGCCGGGCGATTTCGCGGCGATGCTGGCCGCACTGCGCGATGGGGCGGAGGATGCGCTGATCTATCCCGAGATCGGCATGCATCGCGACACGCTCAAGCTGGCGGCGCTGCGGCTGGCGCCGGTGCAGGCCATGTCCTACGGCCACCCATCGACCACCGGCCTGCCGACGATGGACTATTTCCTGACCAGCGACCTGATGGAGCCGCCGGAGGGCGAGGCCTATTACACCGAGCGGCTGGTGCGCCTGCCGGGCCTGTCCTTCGCCTATCTGCCGCTGCCGCCGCCGGCCACGGCCACGCGGGCGGAGTTCGATCTGCCCGAAGGCCGGATACTCTATCTCTGCGCCCAGACGCCGCAGAAATACCTGCCTGAGGCCGACGACCTCTGGCCCGCCATCGCCGCGCGGCTGCCGGACGCCGTGTTCGTGTTCGTGGAGGGCGCCCCGCTTTACGACACCGGCATCCTGCGCGACCGGCTCAAGGCCGCCTTCGGCCGCGCCGGCCTGGACTACGCCACCCATGTCCGCTTCGTGCCGCACATGCCCTTCGAGCGCTATCAGCGGCTGAACCGCGTCTGCGACATCTTCCTCGACGCCATCGGCTGGTCGGGCATGAACACCGCCATAGAGGCCGTCCAGTACGGCATGCCCGTCGTCACCCTGCCCGGCGCCTTCATGCGGGCGCGCCATGCGCTGGGCATCCTGCGCATGCTGGACATCCCGGAGACCGTGGCCCGCGACCGCGACGACTATGTCGCCATCGCGGCGCGGCTCGGCGCCGATCCGGCGTGGCGGGCGGAACTTCGCGCCCGCACCCTCGCCGCCAAACACCGGATCGAGGACGACGCAGAGTCCGTGGACGGTCTTATGCGCTTCGTGGAGGCGGCCGTCGGGCGCGCCCGCCTCGCCGCCGCGGCAGGCGGCGCGCAGATTCGGACCGGTTCTTGACAGCCGCGGGACCGCCGCGTACATGACGGCCTTCCTGTCGGTCCTCGACGGATCGGGCGCGTAGCTCAGCGGGAGAGCACTGTCTTCACACGGCAGGGGTCGCTGGTTCAATCCCAGCCGCGCCCACCATTTTCCGCAACAAACTCAACCACTTGGCTGAGTTACCTTTTGAGCGGATTTGGAATGTGTGCCCTTTTGTTGCCCAAGGGCTTCCATTGCCACGATTGCATCTCGCTGAAAATCGGGAGCAAGATGGGCATACCGCTGAACCATCGCATAGCTTTTATGCCCCGTAAGGTTCATTACCTTATACAGCGCTACATCAGCCTGAACGAGACGGGAAGCAAACGTGTGGCGAAGGTCATGAAAGCGGAAGTCGTCAATTTTCGCCTTGATACACGCATTCGAAAATGACGTGCCAACACTCATAATCACCTTGCCACGATAGGTAAAGACTGGACCTTCGCTGCGACAGTCCATATCCGACAGCATTTCGAATACACGGTCGGATATCGGCACGGTGCGGTCCTCGCCGTTCTTGGTGTCGGTGAACTTGACCGCTCGCCGCTCCAACGAAACGTGCTGCCAGTCTAAGGAGAGCACCTCGCTCTTACGACTGCCAGTATCTATCGCAAAGACAATA
>JBFWNZ010000323.1:0-4451 GCA_050250795.1 Alphaproteobacteria bacterium
GAAGATTCCCGAGGTGGACGCCTACTTCGTCATCTCGGGCAGCCCGGAAGTGACCGACATCGTGTCCTTCTCGCAGCTCAAGCCGTGGGAGACGCGCGAGCGTTCGCAGATCGCGCTGGCGAACGAATTGCAGCCGAATATCCGCCGCGTCGCCGGCCTGCGTGCATCCGTCAACAACCCCGGTTCCTTCGGCCAGAGCCCGCGGGCGCGGCCGGTGGAATTCCTGATCATGACCGCAGAGCCCTATGAGGTTCTGAACGGCTATGTGCGCCAGTTCCTGGACGAGATCGCGAAGAACGAGAACCTGATCAACGTCGACAGCGACCTGAAGCTGAACAAGCCGCAGATCGAGGTCGAACTGGACCGCGACCGGATCGCCGATGTCGGGGCCGGCGTGCTGACCGTCGGCCGGACCATCGAATCCCTGCTCGGCGGCCGTCAGGTCACGCGGTTCAACATGAACGGCGAGCAGTACGACGTGATCGTCCAGGTCGCACCGTCGGACCGCCGGACGCCGGGCGATCTGCAGGACATCTATGTCCGTGGGCAGGACGGCAGCATGATCCAGCTCTCCAACCTGATGCGGGTGCAGGAGACGGTGTCGCCGAAGGAGTTGAACCGCTTCAACCAGCTGCGTGCGGCGAAGATCACCGCCAACCTTGCGCCCGGATACACATTGGGCGAGGCGCTGGACTATCTGGAGGGCACGGCGGACCGCCTGATGCCGCCCAGCGTCCGGCACGACGTCGGCGGAATCTCGCGCGAATTCAAGCAGGCGGGCGCCAGCCTGCTGTTCATCTTCGTGCTGGCGCTGGGGTTCATCTACCTCGTCCTGTCGGCCCAGTTCGAGAGCTTCATCGACCCCGTCATCATCATGCTGACCGTGCCGCTGTCGATGGTCGGCGCGCTTGCGGCGATGCATCTGACGGGCGGGACGCTGAACATCTACAGCCAGATCGGGCTGGTGACGCTGATCGGCCTGATCACCAAGCATGGCATCCTCATCGTCCAGTTCGCCAACCGCCTTCAGGACGAGGGCATGCCGTTGCGCGAGGCGGTGGTCGAGGCCGCCGCGCTGCGGCTCCGGCCCATCCTGATGACGACGGGGGCGATGGTTTGCGGTGCCGTTCCTCTGGCGCTGGCGCATGGTGCGGGCGCGGAGAGCCGGGAGGCCATCGGCTGGGTCATCGTCGGCGGCATGACCTTCGGCACGCTGCTGACCTTGTTCGTCGTGCCGACGGCCTACACCCTGTTTGCGCGGGACCGTGCCCGTCAGCGCGTGACAGCGGCAGAAATCGGCGTGCGAGAGCAGCCGGCGGAGTAGCTGCCGATGCCGTCCTCCCATCCTTCGAACGCGCCCGCCGAGGCCGCGCGACGCAAGGTTGCCATCGTCACGGGCGGTGCCTGGGGAATCGGACGGGCCATCGCGGCGCGGCTTGTCTCCGATGGCTGGGCCGCGCTTCTGGTCGACAAGGACGCCGACGCGGCGGCGGAGGCTGCGGCAAGCCTGGGAGCCTCGTTCGTCGCCGGCGATGTCGGCAGCGAGCCGGATGTCGAACGGGCCGTCGCCACGGCCGTGGAGCGGTTCGGCGGGCTCGATGCGGTGGTCAGCAATGCCGGTATCAACATCCGGCGGCCGGTCGGGGAGCTTTCGCTTGCCGACTGGCTCAGTGTGCTGAACACAAATCTGACGGCGACGTTTCTGTTCGCGAAGCATGCCGGGAAAGCGCTGGCGCAGACTGGCGGCAGCATCGTCGCAATCGCATCGACGCGGGCGCATATGTCCGAACCGGGAACGGAAGCCTATGCGGCATCCAAGGGCGGGCTGGTGGCCCTGACCCATGCCCTGGCGATCAGCCTCGGCCCCGCCGTCCGGGTCAACTGCATTTCGCCGGGATGGATCGCAAGCAGCGGCAGCCCGCGAAAGCCCGCCCCGGTTCTGAGCGAGGCCGATCATGCGCAGCATCCCGCGGGCCGTGTGGGGCGGCCGGAGGATATTGCGGGACTGGTGGCATGGTTGGTCGGGCCGGAAGCCGGTTTCGTGACCGGGGCCGAGTTCGTCGTCGACGGCGGGATGACGCGGAAGATGATCTACGTCTGAGCGGGATGCCGGACAGCGACGGCCCCGCCGGGAGACCCGACGGGGCCGCCTCTCGACACGGGCGGGGCGGGGTGATCGCCCGTGCAAGGGACCGAAGCGCCGCCGGTGCCATCAATCGCAATGGCGGCGCGTCGGAGTGCGAAATCTCTTCGCTTGTAACGGGTTGAATTCTCGCGGCGGCGCCGTCTTGGCACCATTCGCCGGATTGCGTAGGGGGATTTGCGTAGCGAGGCCGAACCGATCAGGCGGCCGCGGGCGAGTCCACGGACAGCACCATGCGAATCAGGTGGGAGAAGCTGTCGGCGCGCATCTTTTCCATGACATGGCCCCGATGCACTTCCACCGTGCGCGGGCTGATTCCCATGGCCCGGGCGATCTCCTTGTTCGAGAGCCCCTCCAGCAGATGGGTCAGCACCTCGCGCTCGCGCGGCGAGAGGCGCGATATCCTGCCCGCAATGTCCCGGCGCTGCACGGCGGCGGCCTGCATCTGCTCGCTGTAGGCGACGGCATTCTGAACCGAGCCTAGAAGGGCTTGCAGCGCAACGCGCTTTTCGACGAAGTCGAACGCGCCGGCCTTCATTGCCTCGACCGCATACTTCACTTCGCCATAGGCCGTGAGAATGACGACGGGCGTCGAGACGCCGGCCTCGGCGAAACCGTGCAGGACGTCGATTCCGGTCATGTCCTCGAGCCGCATGTCGAGGATGATGCAGCCATTGCCATAGCGCTCCGGGCGCTCAAGCGCCTCCTGGCCCGAGGCCATGGTCTCCACCGTGTATCCGGCGGCCTCCAGAAGCGCTTCGGACGCTTCGCGGACGGCCGGATCATCGTCGATCACATATACGGTCGGTCTGTTGGTGCGGCGTTCCATGCCGTCCTCGTCAATCCCCACGGGATACAGTTTATCCCGTATAGACAGGACGTGATAACCCCCAACGCGCGCCACCGGATGCTGCTATGCAGCGTAAGCGATGATCAGGAAGGTTGCCGCGATATAGGCGTGGTAGAGCGCATAACGGTGGTAGAGCCGTGCCAGGACGTCGGTGACCACCCGTTGCGACAGCGATTCATCCAATCCCGTGTCCCGATCCAGCAGCATGAAGGTCTCGGTCCGGCGGTAATTGATCGTCGGGGCCTGCCACGCTTTCACGGCCAGGACTGCGCCGACCATGCCGGTCATGACACCGCCGAGATTGAGGGCCGTGGGCGGATCGAAACTGACGCCGACCATCGCCGTCGCGATGGCCAAGCCGGCAAAGCCGAGAGCCCGGAGCACCGAAATCCGGGCGGCCTCTTCGATACGCGAAATCTGACGCATCGACATGGCGGAAACCCTTCGCAGCCTCGTTCGCCCAGAAATATAGGCGCGGGCCGGTCCGGCGGCGATGCGCGCTTTGCCGCACTGCACAATAAATTGAGTCAGGTGAGCGACCAGCCGTTTCCGAGCCAGTTCAGAATTCCCGGCAGCGTGAGGACGAGTGCACCGATTGCCCAGATAGTGAAGGACGCGGCATCGCTCTCCGTGCGTCCCGTGACTCGCTCGAACAAGGCCGCCGGGACCCCGGCGGCGAGCAGAGTCAGCGTGGCTGTCGCCAGCGAGCAGAGATAGAAGACGATGGCGAGATTGCCCAGCGCGGCGATCGGCAGCCAATCGGCCGCCCGGAAGAACAGCAGATCGACGAAGGGAGAGGTCATCCCGTTCACGATGCAGACCAGCAGGACCGCGGGAAACATGTTCGCCCAGCCTCAGCGGGCGACCGGCAGCACGGGCACGAGCCCGTGGGCGGCCATGACGAGCGTAAAACCGACGCGGAGGGTGGTCAGCCAGAACACGCCGATCAGCGGCAGCCAGATGACCGGCACGGCGGCGGGCGTGATGAAGCGGATGCCGAGAAGGACGGGTCGGGTCAGCGCCTTGAAGGCCTGCCAGATATAGTTCGGCCATTCCTCCGGGACGAACATGCCGAGAATGAATCGGCCCAGCAACGTGTAGATGAACACCGCCAGCGCGTAGTTCGGCAGGTGATAATACCAGTGTCCGATCAGGTCCATGTCGCGGGCTCTGGGATGCGGGAAACGAAGCGCGGGGCCCGGTCGAGCCGGACCCCGCAACCGTTCGCAGTCGAAATCAGGCCGTCTGACCCGATTCCTCCATCATGGCGCGGCCGCGCGGGATGCGCAGTTCGCGGACGAAATCCTGCATCGCTTGCGACGGTGCAGGGGTCATCATGCTGACCACATAGGTCACGATGAAGCCCGCCGGAATGCCGAAGATGCCGGCCGAGATGTTGTTGATCCCGAACCAGGTTGGCATGCCGTAGTAGCGGGTGGCGATCAGATAGAAGAGCGT